>CAKQBK010000009.1 GCA_934216155.1 uncultured Dialister sp. | reverse complement strand
AGAACCCTGAGAACCCTGAGAACCCTGAGAACCCTGAGAACCCTGAGAACCCTGAGAACCCTGAGAACCCTGAGAATCTTTATCATGAGAAAAAATAAAAAGATTTCTCTTTTTATGATAGAATAGATTAAACAATCATTTATACATTATGAAGCACAGAGTGGTGGTACTTATGGATTTACGATATTTACAAACCTTCAAAGAAATCATCCGACAAGGCGGATTTTCCAAAGCAGCACAGAAATTGGCCTATACCCAATCGACCATTACTTTTCACGTGGCACAACTGGAAAAGGAATTGGATACCGCCCTTTTTGAAAAAGCAGGACGACGGATGGTATTGACCAAAGCAGGAGAAGAATTCATTCCCTATGTAGAAGAAGTTTTAGCAGCGGTGGAAAAAATGAAAAATTTCCAGACCGATTTGGCGGAGTGCAAAGGCACCCTTCGCTTAGGCGCCCCAGAGTCACTCCTGTGCTTTCGCTTGCCTGCGCTGTTGAAAGAATTTCATCAACAGGCACCGAAGGTTCACCTATATTTACAATCCATGAACAGCCGCAATGTGCAGAAAGCATTGAAAGAAGATCGCATCGATATCGGCCTGTTTTACCTAAACAAACAAGAAGTAGATGAAAATTTAACGTGGAAAAAAGGAAGCACCCATCCCTTGGTTCTGTGCGGTTCTCCTCATTTGATGCGAATGTATCCCCATTTCAGTGCACTTCATCAAGAATATCCTCTTCTATCAGCCATTGTACAACCCATGCCAGGTTCCTTAGGTGAAAAATTCAAAGACTACTTGGATGAAAGAGATATTCACCTGGGAAATATGATTGAAATCCGCAGCACCCAAACGATTATCAACTTAGTCAAAAATGATGTGGGCATTTGCTACTTGCCGGAATTTATGGTGGAAGAAGAAGTGCGTCGCGGCACATTGATGGAACTGGAAACAGACCGCTCCGCAGAACCTATTGTATCCGCCTATGGCTATCGCACCAACAAATGGATCAGCCCAGCGATGCAACTCTTTTTGGAAATATTGAAAAATCATTGCGATGATAGGCCTTGATAGAAAAAGGCAAGTGATAAAAATTTGTTAGTGATGACAGATTACTCAAGTCGCTCAGGTTGGTTGAATGAGAGGATAACATCAGCGTCTATCAATACGTTTAAGATCTCTTAGAGCCCTGAGTAACCTATTAACTATTTTGCATAGTGTGTTACAATGAAACAGAAAGGCAGGTGCTTTTTATGAAACGAATTTTTCTGTGTGTACTTTCTTTTCTGTGTCTCTTTGGTGTGATGACTTCTGCGGAAGCAGCGGATCAGCAGGCGGAGAACCGGCGGCTGGGGTATTTTGAAAATACCAGGACTGTACTGCTTCTTCCAACTGTATCCAATCGCGGCGGCGATGAAGCGGCAGAGTATGTGAATCGGGACATGGAGCAGATTTTCCGCTATCCCTATTACCGGACTTTAGATACCGCAGATTATGCAGGAAAGGTGTATAGCCCGTCGGAATTATCCAATTTGGCAGAAGAAGCAGGAGCAGATATTGTGGTCATGCCGGTTGTGCAGTGGCGACAGTGGGTGTACCATCGTTCTTTCTTTATGGATGCCGATGACATTGTAGAAACCCAGGCCACCATTGATGTGTACAGCTATAAAAAGGGCGAAGAAACTCCTCACCATGACCACACGCGCTACTGGAATCGGGAAGAAGAAGGAATGGTCAGAAATCGCTATATCTTAGATGATATGATGAAACAGATTTTCAAAACCTTCCCCTATCGCAGAGTGCCAACCGACATTGCCAGAAACTTGTCGGGAGAAACGGTTGTGGACCATACACCAGTGACAACTATGAGTCATTAATGATATAGGTTATCAAGTGGTGATAACGGATTATGTCTTGCTCTATGAAGTGATTGGAAAAAGGTTATTATTCTACTGATTTCTTTTGATGAACAAACAAAAATACCGCTAACATCAGGTTACAAAAGGTTACTAGAAAACGATTTTTCAAAATAACCTTTCATAACCCGATGCTAGCGGTATTTTGTTTTGTAGGGACAGAGGAATCAGTAGCATAATGACCTTGGGCCAAGCGGTGGCATGCCAAAGATATCATGCATATCGAGGCACAGATACCTTTTTATTCCATTGCGGCCCTTTATAGTTTGTGGGCCGCCACCACCACTTCTCACTACTCACTTCTAACTTCTCACTGCCTTTAAAGTCCTTTCTGCTCAATGCCGCTCACGAGGTAGCCCAAGTGAGTGGTGGCATTGAGGGTGACCAGGCGCCAGGTGCCGTGGTCGCATTCTACCACATTGATGCAAGCGTTGTCCTGCTTGATTTGCCAGAAGTGGCTCATAGGAAGTCCCAGAAGGTCGCACAGGATGGCTTTGTTCACTGCATCATGGGCAGCTACAAGTACAGTTTCGCCGTCGTATTTGGCAGCGTATTCGTCGAAGGCTTCTCTGGCCCGATTCCGCACGTCTTCGAGATTTTCTCCTTCTGGCATTTGTACCTGTTCCGGGTGGGTATGCCAAAGATGAAATTCTTCTGGATATTTTGCTTCAATTTCATCGGCGTGAATGCCTTCCCAAA
The DNA here is from genome assembly GCA_934216155.1 of uncultured Dialister sp. Classification (GTDB taxonomy): domain Bacteria; phylum Bacillota; class Negativicutes; order Veillonellales; family Dialisteraceae; genus Dialister. The sequence goes on along the minus strand of CAKQBK010000009.1, from coordinate 46,309 downwards.
GGCCGTGACTGATTTCAGTAAGCCGTGGGTCTTTGGCAACGGTTAGGTGATGGTAGTCTGCAGCGAAACGGCAGGTATCATAGGAACGGGAGAGGGGACTGGAAATGGCCCGATCGATGTGAATGTCTTTCAAAGCCAAAGCAGCCGCTTTTCCCTGGGCAATGCCTCTTTCCGAAAGCGGTGTATCTTCTTGTCCCTGGTACCGTCCTTCGATGTTCCAAGTGGTCTCTCCGTGACGGAGAAGGATGATTCTTAGCATATGTTCTTCCTTTTGTTTATACAGACAATTGATGTGGAAAGCTTTTATAGAATAGTGAGAAGTGAGAAGTTAGAAGTGAGAAGTGGTGGAAGGGGCGCATCAAATTATATAGCGCCCCAATCCCCCACTTTTTTATTTTTTATTTGCGGCACTTTATAATTTGTGCGCCGCCACCTTCACTCCTCACTCCTAATTCCTCATTCCTAACTTTTGCAAACGATATGAATACCAAATGAATCTAAGCAATTTATCGCTGGATTAATGCTCGCAATGAATCACTTTTACATCGTGGATGCCGTCGATGTTCATGAGAGCGGGGAGAACGGCGGTGGGGATGTCTTTGTCTACTGCAACGGCCATAACGTTGGTGCCTTTATCAGCGGAAGCGCCTACTTGCATGCCATTGATATTGATGCCGGCACTGCCCAGAACGGAAGCAACCTGCCCGATCATGCCTGGTTTATCTTCATGGGGTGCAATGATGATGCAGCCTTTCGGTTCAAAGTCCACACGGAAGTGGTCCAGGGAAACGATTTTGGCTTCTTTGCGGTCAAAGAGGGAACCGGTGATTCTATGGGTGCCTTTATCTGTGTCGATGGTGAGGGAAATGGTGTTGGTGAAGTAATGGCCTTTCTTGGCTTTCACTTCCCGTACATCTATGTGACGTTCTTCAGCGATGCCACGGGCATTGACGAAGTTGACCGTCTGCTGCAGCACTGGGGAAAGGAGGCCTTTCAGTACAGCGGTAGTGAGTGGTGCCGTTTCTGTTTCAGCCAATTCGCCGGTGTATTCTACATTGACGCCGGAAATACGGCCGCCAGCCAGGTCGATACCAATATTTCCCATCCGTTCACAAAGGTTGAAATAGGGCTGAATGACATTCAGTGTGGCTTTGGTGATGGGGGAAGCATTGACTGCGGTTGCTACAGGTTCACCGTGGAGAGCCTGTGCTACGCCGATAGCGACATCGGTGGCAACGCCGGCCTGGGCTTCTTTGGTGGATGCGCCCAGGTGTGGGGTGAGGGCTACATTGGTCATGCCAAGGAATGGGTTATTTTCTGCAGTCAGCGGTTCGGTAGGCCATACATCGATGCCAGCACCAGCCACTTTACCACTCTTCAGGGCAGCGGCCAGGGCTTGGATATCCACTACGGCACCGCGAGATGCATTGACCAGGCGAACGCCATCTTTCATTTTTGCAATTTCTTTTTCACCAATCATGCCGCGGGTTTCATCGGTAAGAGGCGTATGCAAGGTGATGTAATCCGATTCTTTGAGGAGGGTATCCAAATCGACCAGTTCAACTCCTAGCTGTTTGCCTCGTTCCAGTGTGATGTATGGGTCATAGCCAATGGTTTTCATATTGAAGGCCTGCAGTCTTTTTGCTACGTTGGAACCGACACGGCCTACACCAATGATACCCACTGTTTTATTCAAAAGCTGGATGCCGGTGAAGCTCTTTCTGTCCCAGCGTCCTTCCATGATGGACTGGTGAGCCTGGGGAATATGACGGGTCATGGACAGCATCAGCGCAATGGTGTGTTCGCAAGCGGCGATGGTATTCGATTCTGGGGTATTGACTACCGTGATGCCCTTCTTGGTGGCTTCGGCGATATCAATACCATCGATACCTACACCGGCGCGGCCGATGACTTTCAGATTGGTGGCAGCGTCGATGACTTTCTTGGTCACTTTCGTCTGGCTTCTGGTGATGATCGCATCGTAATCGCCAATGACCTGGCACAATTCATCTTCCTTCATGTTTGGCTGTATGTCTACGATAAATTCTTTTTCCAAGATTTCTTTAGCTTCTTTAGCTACGTCGGCGGTGATGAAAATTCTGTACATAGTATTTCTCCTTTTTTGAAATATAGATACTGTGTTGCTATTGTTAGAGAGGAATAGGTTAGCCCTTCGGGCAGGTTATGAGATTTTATGAATATAGGTAAGAAAATAACCAGATATAACCTTTTTAACCTTGAGACTAGCCAATTTTTTTCTTTGTTAGGTAGACGCGAAATGCACGATAATAACCTTTTATCAATATCATTGAATGACTTTACTTAACCATGGGTTCGTTCATATTCCTTCATGAATTGAGCAAGTGCTTCCGCGGCTTCTAGTGTGACGGCGTTGTAGAGGGAAACGCGGAGGCCGCCTACCAGACGGTGGCCTTTGACACCGATGAAATCGTTGGTTTTCGCTTTTTCTACGAAGTCTTTTTCCATGTCTGCATTGGCCAGGTTGAAGGTGATATTCATGCGGCTCCGGGCTTCTTTTTCGGCATGGCCTTTGTAGAATCCATCACTGCCATCAATCACATCATAGATGAGATGGGCTTTCACTTTATTTCTTTCTTCGATGGCTGTGAGACCGCCCATGTTTTTAATCCAGTGAAGCATCCGGTTCAAGCTATAAATACAGAACACCGGTGGGGTATTGTAAGTGGAATCTTTTTTGACGAAGGTCTGGTATTGCAGAAATTCAGGGATATCTGTGCGAGCGGTTTCCAGAAGGCTCTTTTTGATAATCGCCAACGCTACACCAGCGGCGCCCAGATTTTTTTGAATACCGGCCCAAATCATGTCGAACTGGTTGAAGTCTATATTTCTGGAAAGAATATCGGAAGACATGTCGCAAATCATTGGCACATTGACCTTCGGGAATTTCCAGTATTCTGTGCCATAAATGGTGTTGTTGGCACAAAGGTATAAATAATCCGTGCCAGGCTTAATATCATAGGTGTCTGGAATGTAGGAATAATTCCGATCTGCTGCGGAATTGGCATCGTAGACTTCGCCGAAGAAGGCAGCCGCATTTCTGGCTTTATGAGCCCACACACCAGTATCGGCATAGGCGCCTCTGGTATGGAGGAAATTGTAAGCGGTCATGAGAAACTGCATGGTGCCGCCGCCCTGGATGAATACGATGTCGTAATCTGGGGTGAGGTGCATCAGCTGACGAAGTAAATCTTTCGTTTCATCCAGCATATCCTGGAATTCTTTGGAACGATGGCTGATTTCTGTGATGCCCATGCCTGTTCCTTTGAAATTGGTCAAATCCTCTTTCATGGCTTCTAGTACTTCCAAAGGCATTGGGGAAGGACCGGCGTTAAAGTTGTATACTCGTTTCATGATAAACCTCCATGGTACAGGTAGCTTAGGTTGCTCAGGCTGCTTATGTTGCTCACGTTGTTGAGCTGGATCAGGTCATTTGGACTGCTCTAATTTTTTAGTTCAGCATTTCACTCACGTCATCATCTCATTCGAGAAACCTGAGAAACTTGTGCTACTTTTCTAAATAAAACACAAAAAGAGAAGACGTCCCATGGGACGAGCTTCTCTTTTTCTCGCGGTACCACCCAATTTAGCTGTTGACAAGTTACTCAGGTTTCTTAGGTTACTCAGGATGCTCAGGTTTTATTGTGCTTTTGAAATATGCGTCATTATGGCTAATCAAAAACCTGAGAAATGAGAACCTTGAGCAACCTGAAGCAGTAGCGGATTTCATATTATGTGAAATAAAGAGAATTTGCATAAACTTTATTTCAGGTATAAAAAAACGCTCTCCATCCACCTAAGGGACGAGAGCACCCGCGATACCACCCAAATTGCCAAACGGCCATCTTTAGTCTGCTGTAACGGGCAAAACCCGAAAGATTCATCATCTTTATCTCCGAAGTGGAAAGATAACGTAACCATGACAACTCACACCAACCGTTGCCTCTCTGAAAAAGTATCGATATCCCTTCTTCATCATCGCTTGTTGCTTATGGTTTGGATTATAGACGGATAACGTGGGTTTGTCAAGAGGAAATTTTGGTGGTTGGTGACTGTCGGTTAACAGTTGACAGTTAACCGTTAACTGTCAACTGTCAACTGCTAACTGCCAACTGCTAACTGCTAACTGCTAACTGCTAACTGCCCACTGTTAACAGTAAACCATTAATCATAGACCTTTCTAAAAAAATCATCACTGTCTTATTCTTTTATGCTTTCTTGCTATTCGCTAAAATGAGAGGTATTTGCTATAATACATATAGAAGATATTATATTTGTTTAATCGGAGACAACAGGTTATATTTCCAGTCACTAGTCACGAGTTAATGCTGTTAAGTTAAGGATTTGCGTTAGCAGATATGATTCCGCTAGTGGTGATAGGCTCCAAAGTTGCTAAGGTTTCTCAGGTTGCTCAGGTTCTCCGAATGTGTCGATAGACGCTAGCGTCATTAGCTCATTCGAGAAACGTGAGAAACCTAAGGAGCCTGAGAAACCTAAGTAACCTTTGCATCAGCAGAAATCATCGCATATTTCGCTTAACTTAACGGCATTGCAGTCACAAGTCCCTAGCAATAGAAAAGAGGAATAGCAATGAATTATCAAATCAAATATTTCAAAGACTACGTACCTTTTACCATTGAAGAATCTCATGCTGTGCAGGAATTGCTTCCGAAGCATTGTCCGGCGGTGGAATCAGAAGAGGCAGAAGTGAAGCGTGCTTTGGCCCATCCCATTGATTCGCCGAAACTTTCTGATATTGTGAAGCCGGGCGAGAAAATCGTCATTGTGACTAGCGATGTGACCCGCCCGGTTCCTTCTTGGGTGATTGTTCCTTGTCTTTTAGAAGAATTGGAAAAGGCCAAAGTTTCTTTGGATAATGTAACCATTGTCTTCGGACTTGGCTCTCATCGCCCCATGACAGAAGAGGAACATCGCCGTCTGGTGGGGGATGATGTCTATGAAAAGGTGACATGCATCGATAGCAATCCGGATGATTGCGTTCATTTAGGCACTTGCAAGAATGGTACTTCTGTGGATATTTTCAAAGTAGTGGCCGAAGCGGATCGCCGGATTCTGGTAGGCAATGTGGAATACCATTATTTCGCTGGTTACAGCGGTGGCATGAAAGCCATCATGCCAGGTGTGGCTTCTCGGGAATCCATTCAGTCCAATCATAAAAATATGATTCGTCCAGGCTCCTATGCTGGCAATCTGGAAGGCAATCCTGTGCGCGATGACATTGAAGAAGTGGCGAAATACTGTCCTGTGGATTTCATCGTCAATGTGGTCCTGGATGATCACAAACAGATTGCCTATGCGGCAGCGGGCCATCCTGTAGCGGCTCATCGCAAAGCGTGCCATTTCTTAGATGAAATTTATAAATTGAAAATCGAAAAGCCTGCTGATGTAGTCATCGTATCCACCGGCGGCTATCCGAAAGATATTAATCTGTACCAAGCACAGAAATCCATTGATAATGCGAAACATGCCGTCAGAGAAGGGGGTATCATGATTGTGTCTGCTTCCTGCAAAGAAGGCTATGGCAGCGAAACCTTCGGCCGGTGGATCCATGATTATGATACACCGGAAGCAAGAATACAGGCCATTCATGAACACTTTGAACTGGGAGGACATAAATCGGCCGCTTTGGGACTGGTGCAGCAGAAATGTACCATTTATCTAGTGACCGATATGGACGATGCATTGGTAGAAAAAGCCAACATGGTTCCCTTCCACGACCTGCAAACTGCTATCGATGCAGCCTTTGCAAAGATGGGGGATGATGCATCGGCGTACATTATTCCGATTGGAGGATCTACGTTGCCAATGGTGTAAATGCAATTAGAAATTAGGAATGAGGAATTAGGAATGGTAGTGGCGGCGCATCAAATTATATAGCGCTGCACAATTTTATATTTTATAAAAAGGGGTATTGGGGCGCTATATAATTTGATGCGCCCCTTCCACCACTCCTCACTCCTAATTCCTAACTCCTCACTATAAAAATGGCATGAAACACTATGTGCTTCATGCCATTTAAAATGCAAATAAAAAAGGCACCACGGAGACCAGTCACGTGATGTCTTTTTTTATTGGTGGGCGATAACAGGATCGAACTGCTGACATTCTGCTTGTAAGGCAGACGCTCTCCCAGCTGAGCTAATCGCCCAAAATGGTGACCTGTGGGGGATTCGAACCCCCGAACCCGCCGTGAAAGGGCGGTGTCTTAACCACTTGACGAACAGGCCATTGGCTCCTGAAGTAGGGTTCGAACCTACGACATCGTGATTAACAGTCACGCGCTCTACCGGCTGAGCTATTCAGGAAAATGGAGCGGGTGAAGGGAATCGAACCCTCGTAACCAGCTTGGAAGGCTGGCGCTCTACCATTGAGCTACACCCGCATATTGGTCGGAGCAGCAGGATTTGAACCTGCGACCCCTTGGTCCCGAACCAAGTGCGCTACCAAACTGCGCTATGCCCCGACAACGTAGATGATTATATCATCCAGTTTCTTTTCTGTCAACAATATTTTTGAAAAATATTTCAAATTTCTGTCATGAAAGAAAAGAATATGCAACCGTATTTCTACGTTTGTGGTAAGATAATAACATATATAGCGGAGGCGTGCAAGATGGAATATACAGAAAAAGAACTATTGGATACATTGGCAAAGGATTTGGCCCATCCAGACCAGTTGTATCAGAAAGATTATATCCAAGCGGAAGGTCTTACGAAAGATACAAACCGTTCTGTGCAAGAAGTGGTAGCAGAGTACTTGCTATCCCATTTAAGCGAACTAACAAAGACAGAAACCAATTGGTCCATGTTTCATACGTCTATGAAACCCATTGATCCACAGTCACGGTGGGTTATGGCGCTGGAAGAACAAAAAGAATTTTTTCACGGTGTCTTTTTGAATGGAGCCATTCGACTCACCGATGGGATGACACAAGAAGCGGGTCATTTTGATTTCATGACCATGGATTTCTCAGGAAATCGGATTTCTTTATTTGAACTATTACCGAATCCTCTGAAAGAAACAACTTTGGCACGGATTCTTAGACTGTGGAGCTGGAAAGAGTCGGTGCAAAAAGAAATCATTCAGAAAGCACTGCAGATAGAAAAAACACTTACGTTCCAGGCCGTTGCTTTGGTAACCGGCGCATCTAACGATCGCTATGGCATAGAAAAGAAAATAGAAGAACCGCTTTGCTTTAAGCAAATGGCTGCTTCTCTAGGTGTATCTACTTTGTATTTATTTCATGGTACCTATGCGGAACCCATCAATTTGGGCTTGTATACATCGGGGCAAATGACCAAAGCGGAACTTCTTATGGAATTGCAAAAAGATAGTAAGTCGCCAGAATCACTGTACCAGAAAGAGTATGTGAATCGTTTCGGTGTCACATCGGACACCCGAGAGCCCTATAGTCAGGTTATTAGCGAATGGCTTGTGGCTCATAGAGAACTATGGATGACCGTGCCCCATGGCTTATACCGCTTGGAAGAGGGAAAGCGAGTGGAACTTTTGACAAAAAACGTATTGTTTCAGAAAATACGCCGTCAAAAAGTGTTGCCTCCTTTTGGCCGTGTGTTGTCCAGAGATATGACTTTTTTAGGAAATAGAGGCCAGCAGCTGGGACGGTCTGTGCTTCTTCTCCATGATAGTCAGTCAGGAAAACGAGCTTACTCTATGGTGCGTATGGTAGAAATAGTGGATTCCGCTGATTCGCTGCTTAGAGCGGTGCTTCGCTCATTCTCTCGTCTCGTCATGGTGGACCGAGAAAAGCTGATGGAAGAATTGCATTTGCCCAAAGAAACCACTTTGGAATCTCGCATTTTGGTGGAAGCCGGCAGTCGGCAGTCCGATTGGTTCCAACGGGATTTGGGATATGTCAATGGCCTCATGCGCGCCATGGGTGTCGGATTGATCACCTTGAAAGATGGCTATGAGGCGATGTATTGATTGGTGGGGATACGGTTTGCGTATTCACTGGTACATAAAGTCGGATGTTTTTTAGTTAGAAGTGAGAAGTGAGAAATGGTGGTGCGGCGCATAAAGTTTAGAAGCGCCGAAAATTTTATATATGATCTTAGGGAGATTAGAAAAATAATTTCTTGCATATAAAATTACTAGCCACCTATGGTGATTTTATATATAATAAGAAAATACTAATTCATATACTGCAGTATAAGGAGACGGATCCATGGGATTTTTTGATAAGAAACATGAAAATGATACCCCGATGGGAAATTTGAGAGCCCATATCGGTACCTATATGTATTTTGTAAAAGTAGGTAAATCCAAATTTAAGAACAAAGGGCGGATTGGCGAAATTTTTGCCGATATGGACAATACCCAGTTCCTGTTCCAACAGGCCACTTCAGGCACGATGTATGATTTCAAAAAGAAATTAGACTATGCCCTGTGGGATGCGGCTCTTCATAAATACACCGAAGATATGGATGAATTGAAGAAAGAACTTCTGAAAGCCGTGGATGCAGAAAAGATGCATGCCCAGGAAGAAAAGGAAAAAGAGGAAGAAAAGAAGGAAAAAGAAGAAGCTCTGCAGGAAGAAGAAAGCGGCGATTGGCGTGAAAATCTGAAAGGCCAGATGAAGAGAGCTGAAGAAAAGGAAAAAGAACGGGAAGAAAAACGGAAACAGGAAAAAGAAGAAAAAGCCCAGCAACTGGCCCATGAATCGGAAGAAATGACCGAAGCAGATTGCCGAGAACTGTGGCGTATCATGCAAGGATTGGAACGAGAATTCCGTGAAATGAAGGATATTGCTGATGATTGGTTCGTCGTCAATGGCAAGAAAAACGGCTGCATGGGAGTACTAGTGGCAATTACGTTGCTTCCAGTGGGCTTGCTGTATGGATTGTGGCAGATTTTATAATTAGAAATTAGGAATAAGGAATTAGGAATGAAGGTGGCGGCGCATTACATGGAGATGCGCCGCTATTTTTATTTACTTGGCACATTCGAGAAACGTGAGAGACCTTAGCAACTTGAGTCACCTGAGTAACCTGTAACAGAAATTAACCAATAAAAAATATTGTGCTTTTTTTCTGTCTATGGTATCATTATTTTAGAATAGTCGTATCAGGGAGGTGACATTATGTCCAAACACATCGTTACTATCAACCAGTCTTCTCTGCAGGACTCCATTAAGTTCGAAGGCTGCAGTGAATGTCAGACTTCCTGCCAGTCTGCTTGCAAGACAAGCTGCACCATTGGCAACCTGATCTGCACAGAACAGGAAGAAGCAGAAGCAAAGAGAGCATAATTGCCGAGCTTTTGCACGGCCAAGCCCCCGGCCTTGTAGACTGGGGGCTTTTTATATGTGAGTATGTAGTTAGCAGTTACCAGTTAGCCGTTGGCAGTATACCGCTTACGGTTAACGGCTAATGGCCAACGTATCATAGAAGGAGAAATATTTCATGGATTACAATATTAAGCCCATGATTCATCGGTTTAAGCAGAATGGTATGAATATCGTCATGGACGTGAACAGCGGGATTGTTCATGTGGTGGATGATGTGACATACAACGTGCTGGGCTATTACAATGGGAAAAACAGAGACATGGTTCTGGCCAATTTGTCCAAAGACTATGAAGCCACTGAGCTCAATGAAGTCATGGATGACTTGGACGAACTGATCAAAAAACAGGTTCTGTTTGCTCCTATGGATCCCAATTACAAGATGGCCATCGAAGACCGTCCGATTATCAAAGCCCTGTGTATCAACATTGCCCATGACTGCAACCTGCGCTGCAAGTATTGTTTTGCCGGACAGGGCGGTTACGGCCAGTGGCGCATGCTCATGAGCTTTGACGTGGCTAGAAGAGCGGTGGATTTCCTTATTGCCCACAGTGGTCCTCGTGAACATTGCGAATTGGATTTCTTCGGCGGCGAACCACTGATGAACTGGCACGTGGTACAGCAGACCATCGACTATGTACATAAGCAGGAAAAGAAACATCACAAGAAAATCAAAATGTCTCTCACCACCAATGGGATGCTTTTGGACAAGGAAAAGGTAAAATACCTCACCGATAACCACATTAGTCTGATCCTCTCTTTGGATGGCCGTAAGGAAATGCATGATCGCATGCGTCCAGGCGTCCATGGGGAAGGCACCTATGACCAGATCGTGAAGAACCTGCAGTACTGCGTAGCCCATAGAAATGGGGAAGAATACTATGTACGCGGTACTTTTACCCGTTACAACATGGACTTCACCACCGATGTAGAAGATATGCTCGATAAAGGTTTCCCTGCTGTTTCCATGGAACCAGTGGTTGGGGAAGATACCGCAGAATATTCCATCAAAGAAGAAGACTTGCCTCGTGTCAAAGCGGAATATGACAAACTGGCACAGCTCTTCATCAAGAGAGAAGAAGAAGGCCGTCCGTTCTTCTTTTTCCACTTCAACATGGATCTGTGGAAAGGTCCGTGCCTGCCAAAACGTCTTCGCGGCTGCGGCGCTGGTCATGAATACCTGGCTGTCGTACCGAACGGGGATATCTATCCGTGCCACCAGTTCGTAGGTCGTGATGGCTATGTCATTGGCAACGTGTATGAAGGTTTGAAAAATATGAAGATGATGCATGATTTCCGTATGAATCATGTATTCAGCAAACCGGAATGTGTGGATTGTTGGGCGAAATTTTTCTGCTCCGGCGGTTGCCATGCTAACAATGAAGCCTTTGCTGGGGACATTCATAAGCCATACCATATCACCTGCGAAATTCAGAAGAAACGTGTGGAATGCGCTATGATGATTCAGGCTTACAACCAGCTGAAAAAGCCGAAAGTGATGGCACAGCCAGGCACCTATGCGGCTAAGAAAGAATTTGAAGAAAATAAATAATAGTGACTGGGAAGGGCGTCATGAAACGGGAGATCGTTTCATGGCGCTTTTTATATTAGTTGTTAGTTGGTGGGGACACAATTCGTGCTAAGAAATATGCACTTTCCTGATATGGGTTTAAGGTTTACATGAAGAAATATAATCCCTAAATTCAATCATAAAGATCTATTATTGGCAAAGAATTGACTTTGAGTCAAAAATAAAATATAATATATCCATCGTTGACGGTGATTATCACCAACAACCAACAACTAGCAACCAACAACTAACAATAAGGAAAGGTGATACCTATGAAAAATACATGGAAACACATTTTGGCAGCGGCTTGCATTGGGGCGGCTGTATTGGTTCCGGCTTTTGGCAGTTCTGCCAAGGAAGAACCGTTGATTGGCATGCCCAATCCTATCGTAGAATACCAAACCATGCCAGAATTGGAAAAAGTGGTAGGATTTCGTCCATTTGTTCTACCAAAAGGAACGTTTCTTGGCGGGAAATATAAAGTAGAAGCTATTTCTTCTATTAGTGGACAATTGGCCGACGTGCGATATAAATTAAAAGGAAAGAGTACACTCACCATTCGCTCCCAGCGGTTTGATGTGCCATCCAGCCAGGACATCAGTGGTGTCTATACAGGAAATTGGAAACGGGAAACCATCGGTCAGACCGGCGTGGACATTGCAAAACTGCCGAAAGATTCCTACGCAGCCCGCTGGGTGGTAGGAAACTACTCCTTTGCAGTTGTGGGGGAACATATGAAAGAAAAAGACTTCCGCAGACTCTTGACCGAAGTATTGGTGGATCTCACCGAAGATTTTTATGGGCAAGATGAACAGGTAGCAAGAGACGTGAAGTTTTAAATAATGAGGAATGATTTAGGTGACTAGTAGACTGGTGACTCGTGACTAGAATAGATTCTCCAAGTCACTACTCTACTAGTCACTGTTTTGTATAAGAGGATGTTTCTAAAGGAAGCATCCTTTTTATTTTCTCCTGCTAAAAAGAATGTAGTATAATAATGGTCATATTGCGATGATTTTGATTTCATGAAGAGTACGTTGTTGAGTTAAGGAATTGAGTGAGTAGGATTGATTCTGCTAGCGTTGCTTTGCACATTTGAGGAACCTGAGAACCTTGAGAAACCTGAGCAACCTGTCATTTCTAGCGAAATTATATCTACTGCCGCTATTCTTTAACGCAATAACGATATGCTATAGAGGTGATTGGATGAATCGAATTGCGGTTCTTATTCCTTGTTGGAATGAGGCACTGACCATAGAAAAAGTGGTGAAGGATTTCAAACGGGTTCTTCCGGAAGCCACTATTTATGTGTATGATAACAATTCCACCGATGGGACCGGGGACATTGCCAACCGGGCCGGAGCGGTGGTGAAACGTGAGTATCGCCAGGGAAAGGGCAATGTGATTCGTTCCATGTTTCGGGATATCGAAGCGGATTGCTATGTCATGACCGATGGAGATGACACCTATCCCGCAGAAGCAGCCCGGCAGATGGTGGATTTGGTGTTGGAAGGAAAAGCCGATATGGTCATTGGCGATCGGCTGTCGTCTACGTATTTTGAAGAAAATAAACGGCCGTTTCATAATTCGGGCAATGTACTGGTCCGGCGGTTTATCAATATGTTCTGGGGAGAAAATTCCCATGAAATCAAAGACGTCATGACCGGGTACCGTGCTTTTTCACCTATGTTTGTGAAGACTTTCCCGATTCTTTCCAAAGGCTTTGAAATTGAAACAGAAATGACTATTCATGCATTGGATAAAAATCTGCTTTTAGCCAATGTGCCTGTATCCTATCGGGATCGCCCGGAAGGGAGTAGTAGTAAACTCCATACCTTCCGCGATGGAGCCAAGGTGCTGAAAACGATCTTCATGCTTTATAAAGACTACCAACCGTTGCATTTCTTCTCTTGGACCGCTTTGCTTTTGGCGTTGATTGCGATAGGATTGTTTGTCCCTGTATTTCATGAATACCTGCAAACTGGGTTAGTTCCGAAAATGCCAACACTGGTTACATCAGGATTCTTCATGATGACCGCTGTCACTTCTTTGGGCATTGGATTGGTACTGGACACAGAAGTGAAAAATAATCGGAAAAATTTGGAAATACAGATGAATATGATTTCGATGTTACTGAAGAGGAAGTAAGGGGTCTGTGGGCGAGATAATCGCGCCAATTTCATGGAGCTTTAGTCGCTATCAGAAGGTTCTGGTGTCTGTATTTCATTTGAAAAACATTTTGTGATTTTCGCTATACAAAGGTTCTGTTGGAGATGGTATCGTGAGCAAATCATGAAACCTTAGTCGCTGTCAAAAGGTTCTGTTGGAAATGAAATCAAGCATGGAGAACTAGAATCTTTCATATAAAAGGAGACACAATGAGTATACAAAAATTTATTGAAAAACTATCCTGTTATCATGGCGAATTGACTTTCAATCCTTGGTGTGATAGAAATCCGGATTATGAAGTGGAAAATTCTGCAACCATTCGCCAAAAGCAGCTTTCTGATTATTTGGAGAGACGAATCGGACAGGCGAAGATGCTTCTGGTGGCAGAGGCTTGTGGGTACCAGGGGGGACATTTTTCTGGTATTGCTATGACCTGCGAACGGATGATTTTAAATCAACATCCGGTGGTGACCAGTGAGATGATTTTGGGACGGCAAGGGCAGCGAACCAGTCAGAGTGATAGTCCGCTCATTGAAAAGCCTACCCAAAGAGAAAAAGGATTCAATGAACCGACAGATTCGGTGGTATGGAAAGCCTGTCTCGAGGCGGGACTTACAGCGGATGAATTTCTGTTGTGGAATATATTTCCTTTCCATCCTTATAAAAAAGGAAATCTGCTGTCCAATCGCACACCAACTGACCAGGAATTGGCGGTGGGCCTGACTTTTACTAAAGACCTTCTTTCTCTTACCGGTTCTCTTCCTATTTTTGCCATTGGTAAGAAAAGTGAAACCACGTTATCCGATGCAGGCTTTTCTGTCACGGGCCTTCGCCATCCCGCCAATGGGGGAGCCAATATTTTCCGCGGGCAGCTAAAAGAGGCGATGAGGTAATTGGTGACTAGCGGGTGTTCCTTCATTCACTTTTGCTGAAAAAATGCGTAGTGAGGAGTGCGTAGTGAGGAGTGGTGGAAGGGGCGCACAAAATTTGGAAGCACCCCAATACCCTTTTTTATAAAAATATAAAATAAAAATACCGATAGCATGGAATGATAAAGTGTATGGAAAGCATAACCTTTCATAACCCTTTATAACCCGATGCTATCGGTATTTTTATTATTGGGAATATAATGAAAAAGGAAAAATATAACCAGCCCGAAGGGCTAACCTAGTCCCTAGTCACCAGTCATTAATGATTCAGTATAAACCGTTTCGTGAAGTAGTTCCAGATCATGACGATGGCGGAGGCTACGATCTTGGCGAACATATACCAGATAGCAAGGATGTCGATGCAGAACCACATGACCAGCTGATTCAGTCCCAGTCCCATGATGGATGTGACGATGAAAAGAATCATCTGCTTGGTGCCCTGGTGTTTCACGTGGAAGACCACGTACACACAGAGAATGTAATTCACAACGAGAGAAATGGTGAAAGCAATGGGGGCAGACACCAGAGGTGCTAGGCCGCCGTATTCGGTGAGGGAGAAAAGCAGGGCGTATTCCAAAAGGAAACACCCACTGCCGACGGCTAGGAATCGGAAGACTTCCCAAAATCGATCCATGGAAGGGAAGATTTTTAAAATGAGAGATTGAAACATAGTATGCCTCGATACGTAATGGATGGTTATTTATTTGTTTTTGTTGAAAAATGCGTAGTGAGTAGTGCGAAGTGCGTAGTGGTGGAAGGGGCGCACAAAATTTGGAAGCGCCCCAATACCCTTTTTATATAACACACAAATTCGATGCCAAGCCTATTTGTCAAAATAGTTGGAAGTAGATAGTCAACTGTGCGCTTCCAACTGATCTTTGTTGACTAGCACATAAATATTTCCCGATACCAGCTTTTTTGTCAAAACAAACCGATGGCGGAGGAGCCACTGGTCGAAGAGTTTTTGTTTGTTCTTGGCTACGTAGAGGAAAACCGGTTCTGATGGATTTTCATGGCTTTCTATAAATTCTGTATCGGAGACGGATGGCATGGCGTATTTATCATTCCAACGGGCGTCTCGATTTTCTTCTTTTTCATGCAAGGTGGGAACTAGGCGGGTGGCTGTTTCTCCTGTGTAGTAGGTGTAGCTGGCCGGATAGGATTGGAAGAAATAGTGCTCTCCCGGAGCCGCATGGAGGGCTTCGTCCAGTTCCAAGGTGGAGCGGGTAGGCAAGTACCTTGGTAACCCTTCCATCATGAGGCAAAGGAGCATGGAGGCGGTGACGCAGGTGATGATGGTGAGCCGTTTGTACTGGTTGGCTTTCCAACGGATCAGGTAGGCGAAGAGGCCATAGGCTAGGACCAGGTAGAAAATCCACCAATTTCCTTCTTTGATATAAAAGGTCCCTGCCGTGCAAGCAATCATGAGAAGCAACAATCCAAGTCCGCCCCAGAGGGCCGTTATTTTATCGCCCAGCCGCATTTTCGGTGCGGCAAAGGCAGCCAGAATGATGGCAGGCACCACAGCGATATAGGTATAGGTGACGTACTTGGTGGCCATCAGGGTATAGAAGAGGATGGTACCCCAGCACCAAACCATGAGGAACCGGTAGAAATTGGTTCTTTCTTTCCAACCTTTCCACATTTCATAGAAAGAAAGGAAAGCCCACGGAAGGAGTGATGCAGGAAGCAGTACCAGGTAATAATAGATGTGGTTGTCTTCTGGATGTTCAGAAGAAGTGGCACGAAGCACGTTGTGGAGTCCCAAAAATTCATTGATGAAGTCGCTGCCATGGATGAGGTACATGCCGCCATACCAAGGGAGAACCACCACGAAGAAAGCCAGAAGTCCCTGCCAGGGAAATAGGCGAAGAATGGTTTTCGGCGATTTCATAGAAAGGCACCACAGTACTAGAAGGATACCTGGAAGTACCAATCCCACCGGTCCTTTGGTGAGGCATGCCAAACCGGCAGCGACATAGGCGATGGTGAGATGCTTTTTGCTGTTTTCTGTGATACCTATGTAGGCAGACAGCAAAGTAGGAATGGTGAAGAGCAGCAAAATGCTATCGGTGATGATGGCGTGGGAAATCACCCAAAACTCTAAAGACACTGCCAACATGCAGCCGGACCACATGGCGATCACATTGTCTTTTAGAATCCGGCGGACATACCAGATGAGAAGTGTGGTAGACAGGGCGCCGCAAAACGCAGCAGGGATACGAGAGGCCAGGTCAGTGAAACCGAACAGGCTGTAACTGATGGACAAAAGCCAGTACACCATGATGGGCTTGTCATACCAGAAGACACCATAGATTTGTGGGGACATCCAGTTGCCGGACATGACCATTTCTTTGGCCGTCAAAGCATAATTGGATTCCACTGGGTCAGTGATAGGAAGCAGCCAGCTGCCCCATAGGAAAAATAAAAAAGCAATCACAAACAATCCCACCAGGGATTCCAACGTGAGCCGGGAAGATGTTTCCTCCTGGGCTTGTAATTTTTTGGCTCGTTTTTGACGTTTGGTACTCAATGAAAAAACTCCTTTTCGCAAGACGGAATGTGTATCATTGTTATGCAAAGATAAAATCAAGTGAGAAGTGAGAAGTTAGAAGTGAGAAGTGAGAAGTGGTGGAAGGGGCCCACAATTCATATAGGGCCCCAATTTATATATGTAGGCGGTTAGCAGTAGGCAGTTGGCAGTATCGGAATATCATTTGCTGCTAACTGTCTACTGCTTACCGCTTACTGTGTACAAAATCGGCGAGCATATAGAAAAGACTTTGGTGATATATGTCTATATCCATATAAGAGCAATTCGGTGCGCTCGCCGGCCACCACTCCTCACTCCTCACTCCTCACTCCTCATTCCTCACTAAAAAGTATGCCGTGTCTTTCTCCCACAGAATTTGACAGGATGTTTTGAGATCTTCCGGCCAGTGGTTGTAAATCTTTTTTTGCACTAAGATATACGCCTGATCGGGGAGCTTGGCATCTTCTGTTTTTCCTGGAAGGAGCACGCCTTGTGCTTTGTTCTTTTCATCGGTTTCCTTTTTTCGTTCGTCGTATTCAGGCAGTGCTTCGCCGTAGATGTCGGTGTAGAAGGCTACGGAAGGACGATAGAAGGTATCGATGTACAAGGAAATAGCGGGATTTCTTTCTGTGGATTGCAAGGTTTCTGCAATGGCTTTGGATGTGAAGAGGCTGCTTACTGAGGAAGCAAAAAGGCCCCACACGGAGAAGATGAAAATTCCAATCAGCAATGCTTGGGTGAAAAGGAATCCGCGGATATTTCCTCGTTTCACTTGCCATACCGCCAGGAGCGCCGCCAGAATCATAAAGGCAGAAATACCGTATTTCACCCAGGGGCCACCGGATGGAGTCAAAGGAGCCAAGCTGATGGCAACGGCGGTAACACACGCAAAGAACAGGTGACAGCCCATGAGTGTAGGTGACACATGGCCTTCTTCTTCCAAAGAGGTGAGGTAGACCCCAGCCAGCATTGCTAGCGGCGGGAACATGGGGAGAATGTACGAAAAGAGTTGGGTAGACGAAACAGAGAAGAAGAGGAAAATGAAAAGGGCCCACGCCATGAAAAACAGGATGGTTGGATTTTTTCGCCACGTGGAGAACCGGCGAAGAATGCCCGGCAAAGTGCCGCACCAAGGATAGAATCCAGCCAGCAACACCACCAGGTAGAGCCAATAGTGATTCTGCCCGGCGTGTTCAGGACTGACGAAGCGGGTCACATTGTGATATCCCAGGAAGGTATCGATGAACGCATCGCCGTGGATCATGCCCATAGCGATGTACCAGGGAAGTCCCACCAGACAAGCCAGGGGAATACCCCAGTACCATTTGAGACCCATGATATTTCTAAACGTAAATTGTTTGGAACAGATCATCCAAAGGCCCACGATGAGGGCTGGAAATCCGAATCCGATGGGGCCTTTGGCAAGAAGGGCCAGCCCGCAGGAAATGTAAGCGGGGATGTATTCTTTACGAAGAAAAGAAATAAGTGCCACCGTCAGCGTGAGTGTCAGCACCGTATCGGTGACCGCACTGCGGGCAAGGACGATGATTTCCAAAGACGTGGCACAAATGAAGGCACCGCGAAGAGCTGCTTTTTCGCCTAAGAGTTTTCTGGTGGACAAGTACAAATACACTGGTGTGATGGCCCCTAAAAGAGCCGATGACAGCCGGGCACTCCAAGTGGAAATACCGAACAGAGAAAACGAAATGGCTTCCAGCCAATAGAAAAGAGGCGGTTTATCATACCAGAACTCTCCATAAATCCGAGGAGACAACCAGTCTCCGGTGGACAGCATTTCCTTGGCTGTCTCGCCGTAAACTGGCTCATCCGGATCCAGAAGTGGAATCAGACCGCCAAATAGACCATATATGAGGAAACAAAATAGAAAGAGAAGGATACAATTTTTATTAATTTTCATTTTTATTTTTATGTTTTCTTTTATGATACAGATGAAAAGCGCCAGCAATGATGACGCACAAAATGACACAGACCACAGCGATTTCCAATTTGTAATTCAAAAGGAGCTGCCAATTTTCTCCCAGCATGGCGCCCATGTAGACAAGGAAAATGGTCCACGGCACGGTGCCTAGAATGGTGAGAATCGTAAATTCTGGCAAAGGAAACTGGGCGATACCGGCGGGGAGAGAAATAAAAGTTCTGACCCCCGGAAGGAGACGACCGGTGAAAACCGCAATGGCGCCGTATTCCTCGAACCAATCCTTGGCGGCAATCATTTTCTTGGCTGTCATGCCCCCCTTGGCGGTGTGGCGGAGAATCAGCTCGCGGCCCCCTTTGTGGCCCATCCAGTAAGAGCCAAGCGAACCCACTAGTCCCGCAATGGTGGCGATAATGATGGTGGGCCAGAAAGTGAATACATTTTGTGAAACCAGAAATCCAGCAAATCCCAGAATGATTTCACTGGGAATGGGGATATTCATATTTTCCAAAACCATGCAAATGAAAAGAGCCAGATAGCCCCATTCATTGAGGAAAGAGATAATGATGTCCATAGGCGAGTCCTTTGTGAAACAGGTTACTCAGGTTGCTTAGGTGACTCAGGTTCCCCGAATGTACTGATAGACATTACTGTCATTTACCACGTTCAAGAAACGTGAGAACCTTGAGAACCCTTAGAACCTTCAGAACCTTTATAGTGTAAGAAATGATATGATAGTGTTTTTTACACTGAAGATAATTATATGGTATAAAATTAAATAAAAGATAAATAAGTAACAATATATACTTTTGGGAAAACATACTTCTTTACACTATAGCATGATACAGAAACGGGGTCAATGGGATGGGGCTTAGGTTTCTAAGGTTGCTCAAGTGGCTCAGGTTGCTTAGGGTTCTGAAGGTTCTGAAGGTTCTAAGGGGCTAAGGGTTCGTCGAAGGTGCTTCTTACCGCATTCGTCATTTCGACCGAAGCGAGAAAAGCAGCTCTAGGGAACTGCTGCGATATGTGTCATCAAGCCATTACCGCTGGTGCTGCGAGTCCCTCGACTACGCTCGGGATGACGAAAACTCAGGGATCCAAATCCATTTATACCACTTTTTTCATTTCGCACGAATATGATCGGTCGAAATGACGGATATGGTTAGAGGCACATTCGACGAACCCTGAGAACTCTGAGAACTCTGAGAACCCTGAGAACCCTGAGAACCCTGAGAACCCTGAGAACCCTGAGAACCCTGAGAACCCTGAGAACCCTGAGAACCCTGAGAACCCTGAGAACCCTCAGAACCCTCAGAACCTTGAGCAACCTGAGTAACCTAAGTAACCTGAGAACCCTGAGGAACCTGTTCACTGCATAAAAATGCAAAATATACGCCAAATATTTGACATATATATATAATGTTGTTAAAATATGCATAGCAAGTTCCACACAAGATACGTGACAATTTACATGATGGAGATGATCAGTATGATGGGAAAAAAGTTAAAATTGGCATTGGTACTGGGCGCTATGGCAGCGACTTTTTTGGCAGCTGGTTGTGGCGGAGACAAAGGCAATCAGCAGGCTGCTAAATCCGGCAGCGGAATTCCGGCTGTGATTCGTGTCGGTTCTGAAACCACATTCCCTCCGTTTGAATTTACCAAAGATGATAAATATGTAGGCTTCGACCTGGACCTGGCTGATGCTGTGATTAAACAGATGGGCAGCCAGATGGAATTCAAGAGCATGGGTTTTGATGCGCTGATTCCAGCTGTACAGTCTGGTCAGATTGATATGATTGCAGCAGGTCTCGATGCGACACCGGAAAGAGAAAAGCAGGTGGCTTTCTCTGATAAATATTTCACCCAGAATGGCTATGTGATTATCGTCAGAAAAGACAACAACGATATCAAAGACTGGGCTGACCTGGAAGGCAAAAATGTAGGTGCCCAGGTAGGAACCCAGCAGGTGAAACTGGCCCAGGAAGCCAAACCGGCCCAGGTGAAACAGCTGGACTCCAATTCCCAGGCCTTCATGGAACTGCAGGCAGGCACTCTGGACGCTGTAGCTATCGATCAGCCAGTGGGCATGTACTACCTGAAACAGGGCGGCGACAAGGACCTGAAGATGGTTGGCACTTCCAAATCTGCTAGCGGCATGGTATTTGCTATGAAGAAAGACAACAAAGAACTGCAGGCGGCTGTCAATAAAGCGCTGAAAGAACTCCATGAAAATGGCACCTATGATAAGATTTTTGAAAAATGGTTCGGCAAGCAGGAAAAGAAATAAGGCGTTGCATGGGATTGTAACACTTGATGCTGATTTGGTTGGTGTGATAGGTTATTATTCTACTGCATCGTATTTTCAACATATCACAGATACCGCTTAGCTAAAGGTTAAAAAGGGGTATGAAAGGTTATGTCCTAACGTTATCGTCATATGAACTGAAATAAAGGAATAGAAAAGCAGTAGCGGTGTCGTCGCTATTGCTTTTTGTTTTTTGCTTTCCTCAATGGTAGAAATACATATGAGGCTAATGGACAGGCGGTATTTAGCGAGATGATGCAAGACCATTGTATGGCTGTCGTCATTTCGACCGATGGGATTTGTGCAAAATGACGCTGCAGAGTAGTTCGGTTCTATGTTAGACAGAAGTGGAGAAATCTTACAGCAGTAGCGGAAAATGTGATAGCTGAAATAATTCGTTACGGGATAGATTCAGCTGGAGAGAATTCTGCTGGAGGTTTGAGATTTCTCCACTTTTTCCAACATAGTACTGGACTACACTGAATCAGCAACAAGCACAAATCCCGTCGGTCGAAATGACGGCTAACGGTTAACTGCTAACTGCTAACTGCTAACTGCTAACTCCTCACTCTTTATTTCCCAATCCCCAGTCACGAGTCACCAGTCACACCAAAATTTAACAGAAGTTAAACATCTAAAATAAAAATAAAAGGATTAACATATTTCAATTGACAATATTTCTAACTGACAGATATAATAAAAATAACAACTTAGTAGTCTATTCTTTTTATAAATTTTATAGTGCAATAGAAAGCATAGAGGGAAAGAAGTATGGTAGTAGGGAAGAATAGGTATTTCATCTGGTGGATGGCCTTGTTGCTGGGGATGGTGTTTCTTCTCAGTGGCTGCGCGGAGCAGGTGGCTATGACGGAATCGAAGAAGCATCCCACCATTGTGATTGGTAGTGATCGGTTTGAGCCTTATATTTATCTGGGTGACAACGGGGAGTTTATGGGCGTCGATGTGGAGCTGGCCAAGGAGGCGCTGCACCGCATGGGCTATGAAGCGAAGTTCAAAGCCATTGTATGGGAACATAAGAATGATTATCTGAAAAATGGGACCATTGATTGCCTGTGGGGCTGTTTCAGCATGAACGGTCGGGAAGAGCTGTATCAATGGGCTGGGCCATATCTGTACAGCAACCAAACTGTGGCGGTGCGAAGAGACAGCGGTATATACAAATTGCGGGATTTAACGGGAAAGACGGTGGCAGTACAGGAAACGGGGAAGGCGGAGGAATATTTCCTTCATTCCCAGGATGATGCGGCGCCCCAGGTAGAAAAGGTCTATGCTTTTTCTCGGATGGATAAGGTGTACAGTGCCCTTCGGAAAAATTATGTGGATGCCATCGCGGGCCATGAGAATGCATTGCACATGCTTATCGTAACGGCGCCCAATCGGTATCGCATGCTGGAGGAACCGCTATTTTCGTCCAAGGTGGGCGTGGCATTTCGGAAAGACTACGACCCGGTTTTTGTGAAACAGTTGGATGATACGCTGAAGCAGATGATGCAGGATGGCACCACCTTGCGGATTGTAGAGAAATATGGATTGGATGGGAAGAAAGCCCTGTCAGGGGAGAAGGGCCTATGAGAACAATGTTAAGAAAAGTGACATGGAAGAGGATTTTACTCTTTCTGGCTATTTTATTTATCATTTTTGCGGGCGTCAATGATCGGTTCATGGATGATTTGGCTCAGCAGGAAGCAGAAAAGACGAGCCAGCGATCGATTGACCATGCCAAAGAAAAGCTGGAAACATTTAACAATTACAGTGCCAACGATGAAACCAAAAGCTTGGTTCGCTTGCTGGATAAGACCGTTGCTTTCAGCCATTACATGGTGATGGAAGAGGCGACGCCAGAAGGAGCGGCCCAATTTCTAAGAGAACAGCGATTGAAAGGTATCCTTGTACTGAATGAAGATTTGCAAATCGAACGGAAAGTTCCCGTGGGAGATGTGGATTTCTATTGGCCTGATTTGATTCATAATAATACGCTGCTAGAAATTATTCGCTCGCCGAAAAAGGTATACATGGCGCGGATAACCACCGAAGGAGAAACCTACGACGTGGCCGTGGTGGCTCGGAATGATAAGCCCGGTGTTATTATTTCCTACATGCAGCAGAATACGGTCAAAGCTGGCGTCAATGATATCACCATCGATAACATTTTCACTGGCATGATGCCTGTCCAAGGGGGACTTCTGATGGTCAGTCATGATGGGCAGGTCATGGCTGCCAGCAGTGATAACAATTACCAGACCATTATCGATGATTGGGCTGGCATTTGGGATAATGGAAAAATCATCAGTGACCACATGCGAGAAGTGAAATACGATGAGAAATCCTACTACGCCCAGCAATCCATGTTTCATGCTTATACCATTCATATCCTGCTTCCGAAAGAAGAAATCCGGAAACCCTACTATTTCATAGAAGCCATGACGATTTTCTTTTTCTTCCTGTTTTGCGTGGCTTTATTTGTCATCGCTGTTCATTCGGAACAGAAACATCTGAAGTCTAGAGAACGGTTTTACCAGATCATTGCGGCGGAAAATGAGGTCTATCTGTTTACCATGCTGGTGGAACTGGCCAATGAACGGTTTGAATGTTTCAAAGTGCCGCCCCAATTTGTAGCAGAAATGGGTGGTTTTCAAAAAGCCAGCGAAATATTCACTCATACAGCAGAGCATTATGTGATGGCACCTTACAAAGAGTCATTTCTTCAGTTTACCGATTTATCTCACCTGGCAGACCGCTTGAAAGATAAGAAAGTGCTTTCTCTCACCTATGAGAGTACTTTAGGATATTGGTTTACTATACAGGTCATTCCCCAGCGGCGGGATGCGAAGGGCCGCGTAGAGGCGGTGCTGTTCCTGTTTTCCGATGTGACCGAAGATGTAAAAAAGGAAAAAGAGCAACAGAAGCAGCTGAAAGTGGCCAACGAAGCGA
Organism: uncultured Dialister sp.; assembly: GCA_934216155.1. Classification (GTDB taxonomy): domain Bacteria; phylum Bacillota; class Negativicutes; order Veillonellales; family Dialisteraceae; genus Dialister. The sequence goes on along the minus strand of CAKQBK010000009.1, from coordinate 22,545 downwards.
AAGACAATTTCCTTCGCCGGATGAGCCACGACATCCGTACCCCCATCAATGGAATTCAAGGGATCATCCAGATTGCAGAACATCGCAGTGATGATTTGGAGGCCCAGAAAAAAGCATTGCAGAAAGTCAAAAATACATCCAAGTATTTGTTGGACCTGCTCAATAACATTTTGAATATGGGGAAATTGGAATCCAGTGAAGTCAAGCTGGAACACAAACCCTTCCATGTGTTGGATGTGCTCAAACGGTTGAATGAAATCGTCACCACCCAGTGCCAGGAAAATGGAATCACCTATCATGTGGGAGCCAATGCCATCACCCATGCCTATCTCATGGGGAGTCCCATTCATGTGCAGCGGATTCTGATGAACTTGGCCAGCAATGCTGTGAAATACAACAAAGCCAATGGGGACATCTTCGTCGATGCCAGAGAAGTCAGTGCCACAGAAGACACGGCGGTCATTGAATTCTCCATCCGTGATACCGGAATTGGGATGAGTGAAGAATACCAGAAGCATGTGTTTGAACCATTCACCCAGGAACACGTCTCGGCCCGCACCAACTATGCCGGCACCGGACTGGGCATGACCATCACCAAAGAATTGGTAGAAAAAATGGGCGGTACCATCACCTTGGAAAGTAAGCAAGGAGTGGGGACCCACTTCACGGTGCAGATTCCCTTTGCTATCGACCACGATAAAGAAGAACCGAAAGAACAAGCTGGGGCTACACTAGACAATTTGAAAGGTGTGAAAGTCCTTCTGGTGGAAGACAATGAACTCAATATGGAAATTGCTGAGTTCATGCTGGAAGAAAAAGAAGCTACCGTGACCAAAGCATGGAACGGCCAAGAAGCACTGGATACCTTCCAGGCCTCCGAGCCGGGGGACTTCGACGTGATCCTCATGGATATCATGATGCCCGTCATGGGCGGCTGGGATGCGACGAAGAAAATTCGCGCCCTTCCTAGAGCGGATGCGAAAACCATCCCCATCATCGCCATGTCCGCCAACGCCTTCCAAGATGACATCGCCAAAAGTTTGCAAGTAGGCATGAACGCCCACGTGACCAAACCGATTCAAATGGAAGTGCTGATGAAGAAATTGGCTGAGTGGTTGGGGAAGAAATAGTAGATAGGGATTAGGTTCTAGGGATTAGGAAATAGGTGGTGACTTCTTCTGCGACAAAGTTTCTCAGGATACTTAGGTTTCTCACGTTTCTCGAATGAGCTAATGACGCTAGCGTCTATCAGCACATTCGGAAAACCTGAGCAGCCTGAGAACCTTTATCAACTTTGGAGCCTGTCACCACTAGCGGAGTCATGTCTACTAACGCAAATCCTTAACTTAACAGCATTGGGGGCAGGGGGGTAGCTCGCAGTAGCGGTATGTATAGTGATGAGATACATAGTGAAGTCGGCGTCTGGCAATAGCGGCTTGTTTAACAACTCTTCTTCATCGGCCTATCCCCGGCCCGCAAGCGGGCCTGCCCCTTCCTGAGGAAGGGGCTCTTTTTGGAGGGATTACTGGATATCAAAAGGTTCTGAAAAGAAATCAGCAAAATATAACCTGCCCGCAGGGCTAACCTATTTTCAGATCCTTAATCTCTAGTCACCAGTCACGAGTCACTAGCTACCAATACACTATTTCCTATTGCGCAATCCCCATACTATCGATATAATGAAAAGAAAAATGGTCTATTTCCGAAGTCTTTCAAGGAGGCGTTATGATGAATCGTCAATGGATGAAAGCAGGAGCTTGTATTTGCGCATTGGCTGCCATGGGACTTATGGCAGGCTGCGGCGACAGTAAGCAGGGAAATGCCGCTCAATCGGCTGCGCCAGCGGTATCTTCTCAAGAGAAGAAGAACCTCAAAGTGGCTTGCATTGCCACCTATCCGCCATTTGTGTACAAAGATCAAGCAGGGGACATTGTAGGCTTTGATGTGGACATCACCAAAGCGGTAGCTAAAGAAATGGGCGTAGAAACCACCTACGAAAGCATGCCTTTCGACCAGCTGGTTCCCGCACTGGTGGATAACAAAGCAGATATTGCGGTAGCTGCCTGTGATATGACCCAGGACCGGGCTGATAAAGTCAATTTCAGTAACACCTACTATAGCAAAGAAAATGTAGCTATTTTGGCTAGAAAAGACGATAACTCCATCAAAGGGCCGGAAGATTTGGCTGGAAAGACCGTTGCTGTGGAAAAAGGGACCGTCTACGTAGAAACCGCGAAACAGTACGGCGCCAATGTGAAAGAATACGACTACCACGACCAGCTCATCAAAGCCGTAGCAGACAATGAAGCGGATGCGCTTATTCTGGATAAACCAGTGGCACGCTTCTATATGGAACACGGTGCGAAAGATAAACTCCGTGGTGCCGGCATCATCTCCGGTAGCGGCGGATTCGTTATGCTTCTGAATAAGAAAGATCCAGAATTGCAGAAGAAAGTCAATGAAGCACTGAATAAACTCATGAGCAATGGGGAATATGATAAGATTTATGATAAATGGTTCGCTGATAGCAACTTCAGACAGGAACCGGATGTGAAGAAATAACAAAAAGCAGTTGTCACGATAGGTGGCAACTGCTTTTTTGACAGGTTTTGTAGGTTGCTCAGGTTTCTCAAGGTTCTAAGGGTTCTAAGGGCTCTGAAGGTGTCTCGAACGTGCCTCTTGACGTTTATGGATAGAGGCACATTCGGGGAACCTGAGCCACCTTAGAAACTTGAGCCACCTGAGAAACCTGTAACTTCTTATGAAAGAATACCAACTGCCGCAGAACAATAAAGAAAAACAAAAAAGCCCACACGAAAAAGAGAATCCATCGAGTACAAATTGCGCTAAGGCAACCAGGATCTCTCTTCCATGCGGACTTTTTACATCTATGTTTCTTAAGTTGTTGCTCTACATCCTGAAGTACCAGGGAGGTTCTTCAAGCGGGTGAACGGTGTGTAGGCACACCGGAGCTCTTATGTATTCCTCTTACCCGACAATTAAGTCCTTGCCAATGTTTTTTGTTCGGCGCCGTGCATTGGCGGTGTCCTAATCGCTTATCTGTATTATATACCATAGAGGATACAAGAGTCAAGCGTTTGTTTTACGATTTTTTGCTATAACGAATCAAAACAGTTAGTGCGATTTCGCTAGTGGTTTAAGGTTTCTCAGGTTGCTCAAGGTTCTAAGGGTTCTCTGGTTCCCTGAATGTGCAGATAGAGGCTAGCGAAATCATTGTTAGCGTTTATCTCCCCCGTCGGGTAATGCTGTTAAGTTAAGGATTTGCGTTAGTAGACATGACTCCGCTAGTGGTGACAGGCTCCAAAGTTGCTAAGGTTTCTCAGGCTGCTCAGGTTCTCCGAATGTGCCGGTAGACGCTAGCGTCATTAGCTCATTCGAGAAACGTGAGAAACCTAAGTAGCCTGAGAAACCTGAGTAACCTTTGCATCAACAGAAATCATCGCATATTTCGCTTAACTTAATGACATTACTGGAAGGGGGGGCAGGGGGGGATAGCTCGCACTGGCGGATATATTGAGATAAGATACATAATGTTGTCGGCATCTGGCTAAAACGGCTTGTCTAACAACTCTTCTTCATCGGCCTATCCCCGGCTCGCAAGCGAGCCTGCCCCTTCCTGAGGAAGGGGCTTTTAGGGGTTCTGTAGCGATAACACGGTTAGTGAAACATGGTGATGTACTGGATATCAAAAGGTTCTGGCTCCGAGAAAATCGTTAGATTTTTAATGGAACCCTGAGAACCCCCAGCCATTAGTTAGCAGTTGGCAGTTAACAGTTATCCGTCAACCGTCAACCGCAAACAGTTAACTGCCTACTTCTAATAAAAATGGGTATTGGGGCCCTATATGAATTGTGGGCCCCTTCCACCACTCCTCACTCCTCACTCCTCACTTCTAACTCTTTATTTCCTAATCCCTAGCTACTTATCCCTAGTTCCCAATCCCCCTTTACATTTCTCTCCTATTTTGCTAAAATACTTCCATACAGCGAGGAAGGAAAGTAGTACTCACGGAAAAGCGAGCTAGCGATGGTGAGAGGCTGGCAATGTGGGGAAGGCGTTTTGGAGCTGTTTCTGACAATGAAATAATCAAGGTGGGCTTCTTGGGAAGCCAATAAGGGTGGAACCGCGGGTTAAGAATCCCTGTAACTCGTCCCTGTAACGTTTGTGTTACAGGGATTTTTTATTTGCTTTGGACAGGTTGCAAAGGTTTCTCAGGCTTCTTAGATTCCTCAGGTTATATAGTGGTGATACCGTTGGCATGATTTGGCATGAATGTATGTCAGAAAATTGTTACTAGCGCTGATGCCATTATAACCTGAGAAACTTGAGTTACCTGAGCAACTTGAGCGACCTATCGAAAGAAGGAGGAACTATGACTTTTCAGCAGATCGTTTTAGCGCTCCAGAAATTCTGGTCTAAGCAGGGCTGTGTACTTGGCGAAGCTTATGATACAGAAAAAGGCGCCGGCACTATGAATCCTGCTACATTCCTGAGAACCATCGGACCGGAACCGTGGAATGTAGCTTATATGGAACCATCTCGTCGTCCAGATGATGGCCGTTATGGGGACAACCCGAACCGTTTGTACCAGCATCACCAGTTCCAGGTCATTATGAAACCGTCTCCGAACAACATCCAGGAGACATACCTGGAATCTTTGAAGGAACTGGGCATCGATCCGGAAGAACATGATATTCGTTTCGTAGAAGATAACTGGGAATCTCCGACACTGGGTGCCTGGGGTATCGGTTGGGAAGTATGGTTGGATGGGATGGAAATCACCCAGTTTACCTATTTCCAGCAAGTTGGCGGCATCGATGAGCATCCTGTTTCCGTAGAAATCACCTACGGTCTGGAACGTATCGCCATGTACATCCAGGAAGTGGACAATGTATATGACCTGGTATGGACCGACGGCGTCACTTACGGCGACATCTGGCACCAGAATGAATACGAACAGTCTGTCTACAGCTATGAACTGTCTGACCATGATATGCTGTTCAAACTCTTTGACATGTACGAAGCAGAAGCCAAGAAGATTGTCAAAGCAGGACTGGTATTGCCAGCTTATGATTATGTATTGAAATGCTCCCATTCTTTCAACCTGCTCGATGCAGCAGGCGCTATTTCCTTATCTGAACGTACCGAATACATTTCTCGCGTCAGAAACTTGGCTCGTATGTGCGCCAAGGCTTGGCTGAAGAAGCGCAAAGAATTGGGATTCCCTATGCTTAAAGGAGGCGAAGCCAAATGAGTAAAAATCTTCTTTTAGAAATCGGCACTGAAGAAATGCCGGCCAATATTATGTCCGGTGTGGTAGACCAGCTGAAAACTCTGGCTGCTTCCCAGTTTGAAGAACATCGTATTTCCACCGATAAAATCACCGTATATGCTACCCCAAGACGTCTGGCTGTCATCGTAGAAGGTGCAGCAGATCGCCAGCCTGACGAAGAAGTGAAGAAACGCGGCCCGTCCATCAAAGCGGCTTTTGACGCCGATGGCAATCCTACCCGTGCGGCACAGGGCTTTGCTCGCGGCCAGCACATTGACCCGAAAGACTTGGTCAAAGAAGGGGATTACACCTGGGCTTATGTGAAGAACGAAGGCAAGAAAGTAGAAGACGTATTGCCAGAACTGTTCCTGTCCCTCATCACTGGCCTGAATTTCACCAGATCCATGCGCTGGGCCGATGAAGAAGCCCATTTCATTCGTCCGGTTCGCTGGATTGTAGCCCTTTGCGACAAGGAAATCATTCCGGTGGAATTCGCTCATGTACAGAGTGGAAATATGTCCAGAGGCCATCGTTTCCTGTGCAAACATGACGTGACCATCACAGACCCGCTGTCCTACAAGGAAACCATGAGAGACGCTTCTGTCATTGTAGACCAGGACGAACGTCGCGAACTGATTCGCACCGGCCTTTTGGCTGTAGCTGAAAAACTTGGTGGACATGTATGGCACAATGCAGACCTGTTGGAAGAAATCAACTACTTGGTTGAATACCCGACTCCTCTCTATGGCCGCATCGATGATGAATTCTTGAAACTGCCAGTACCGGCTGTCGTTACTCCTATGCGTGACCACCAGAGATACTATCCAGTGAGAAATGAAGATGGCTCTTTGATGCCTTATTTCCTGACCGTTAGAAATGGGGGAACCAAAGCACTGGAAAACGTACAGCACGGCAATGAAAAGGTCCTTCGTGCCCGTCTGGACGATGCGAAGTTCTTCTTTGAAAACGACCGCAAGAAATCCCTGGAAGGCCACAGAGACGACCTGACCCGCATCAATTACCAGGAAGGCATGGGGGATATGCGTGATAAAGCAGATCGTCTGCAGAAACTGACCGCTGCCATCGCTTCCGATTGGAACCTGACCGATGCCGAAAAAGCAGACGCTGATAGAGCAGCTTTCCTGTCCAAATCTGACCTGGCAACCGGTATGGTGACCGAATTTACGGAACTGCAGGGCGAAATGGGTAAGGAATATGCCCTTTTGGACGGCGAAAAAGAAAACGTAGCCCAGGCCATTTTCGAACAGTACATGCCAAGATTTGCCGGCGACATTCTGCCGCAGCAGAACATCGGTCGTGCCCTGTCTTTGGCTGATAAACTGGACAACCTGTCCGCCACCTTCCTGCGCGGTCTCATTCCGACCGGCTCCCAGGATCCATTTGCTCTTCGCCGCCAGACCATTGGCGCTGTAAATATCCTGACCGATGGACAGATTCATTGGGATATCAGAAAAGGTATCGCAGCCGCTTTGGCACTTCTTCCAGGCGAAGAAGAAGCGAAGAAGACCGCTGCTTCCCAGATTGAAGACTTCTTCCGTCAGCGTATCAAAGCCATCATGCTCGACGAAGGCATTGCATACGATATCATCGACGCTGTCCTCGCTGGCCCTGTAGATGACGTATACGCCCTCTTCCTGAAAGCTCGTTCCATGGCAGAAAGCCATCTGAAAGACGAAGCTGACCTCCGTCAGGCAGTGACCCGTCTGTCCAACATCACCAAAGGCAAGTCCGGCGGCGATGTGGATGCTGCTCTCTTCCAAGAAGACGTGGAAAAGAAACTGCAGGCTGCTTTCGACGACGCATCTGCCAAAGTGCTTCCGCTCTTTGCAGAATACAAGTACGGCGAAGCCCTGCCAGCTCTGAAAGAACTGACCCAGCCAATTAATGACTACCTGGATAACGTCATGGTTATGGTTGACGACGAAGCCGTAAAGAACAACCGTATCTCCCAGCTGCTGAAAACCCTGTCCCTCTTCCAGGCTTGGGGCGATTTCAGTAAGTTGGTGTGAGCCGGATTATCTCACATGGTGACGAGATGTCTTTACAAATAGCTTATTATTGAGGGGAAACCTTCTGAGCTACTTGGCATGGAAGAAATCATCGAAAAGGTTATTATTTTTCTGATTTCAGTGGATTGACATAGCAAGTTCTCGCCAGCGACAAGGTTATAAAAGGTTATTCGTGACCCTTTCGATTGTCGGAAATAAAAATACCGCTAGTTTCAAAGTTATAAAAGGTTATTGTTCTTAGTGAAATAACCCTTTATAACCCTTGGACTAGCGGTGTTTTTTTATTTCGTTTAATCATGGAGTCAGCAGAATAGTAACCTTTATGCTAACGGTGTCTTGCTATGTTTGATTATTGGAAATGGTAGAGTAATAACCTTTTATCTAGACGTACAATGGAAGATTGACTCTACCGAAATTATCGTTTATATTTCTTCATTGCCGGTATCATGAAGAAAAGGCAGAAGAGAAGGCCAACGAAAGCGATAGTAGCGCCAGCATATCCGATGTAAGCAATGGAAAGATGGGAGCAAATGGTGCCGCCCAGCCAGGTGCCGGAGCCTATGCCCAGGTTGTAAATGCCGGAGAGGACCGACATGGCAACCGGTGCAGTGGCGCTGTCTGTGGATTGGATCACTTCTGCTTGGCCGGTCACGTTGAACGCCGTGACGGCGATGCCCCACAGGATGGAAAGAGGAAGAATGGTATAGAGGGAGCTGCTTGCAGGAAGAAGGAGGCAGAGGGCCATCATGATGAGACTGATGGACATAGGAAGGAAGCTATACCGATGGGCGTTGTACAGATGGGAGAAAAGGTAACTTCCCAAAAGTCCGGCGGCGCCGAAAATGGTGAGAATCGTAGTGACCCAGTTATCGGAAAATTGACCGATTTGGAGAAGGAATGGTTCGATGTAACTGTAGGAAGTAAAGTAGGCTGTCGGAATGAGCAAGCTTATGAGAAATAAACCATTAAGTACCGGGTTTTTGTAAATTTTCGGAAGGTCTGACAGATTGAAGGGGGCATTGCCGGACACTTTAGGAAGCAGAATGGCCAAGTACGCCAGGGCGATGAAGGAAACCACGGCGAGGCAAAGAAAGGTGCTGCGCCAGCCAGCGAGAAGTCCAATGGAGCGGCCCAAGGGGAGGCCGAAAATCATGGCAATGGACGTACCGGTCACTACCATACCCATGGCGGTGGCTTGGTATTTCTCTGGAACAATGCGGACTGCTACGGGCGCGGCAATAGACCAGAAAATAGAATGGGCGCAAGCAACGCCAATGCGGGCAGCCAGTAAGGTGTAGTATCCCGTAGCGATGCCAGAAAGGACTTGGCAAACCGTAAAGAGGGTGATGACCCCTAAGAGCAGCGGCCGAAGGGGGCAGCGGGAAAAAATCATCATCAGCGGTAGCGACATGGCCATCACCACATAGGCATAGATGGTGATCAGTGAACCGGCGCCGGATTCGCTCATGTGAAAATCTGTCGCAATGTCGGTTAACAGGCCAATGGGCATGAATTCGGAAGTATTGAAAATAAAAGCCGATAAAGTGATGCCTAAAAGCGGCAACCATTGTCTTAAAGTCATAGTATTTCCTTTCTCTTATGATAAATTATCATATAATGACGGGAAATATTATAGCACAAATGAGGGTGGAAATGGTGACTCGTGACTGGTGACTGGTGATTAGGGATTAGTAGCTAGGCCCTAGGGATTCGGGATAAAGAGTGAGGAGTTAGGAATTAGGAGTGAGGAGTGTTGGAAGGGGCCCATAATTCATATAGGGCCCAATACCCCTTTTTATGAGAAATAACTCAAATTTCCCACCTTAGAAATATCATTTTATATCGACACAATCTAGCCTCAAATGGTATTTAAAACAAATTGCTAATCTATTTATATACCAATAGACACTGAAGGTTTCATCGTACCGTCATTTCGACCGGTCGCATTAGTGCTTGATGACACAATAGCTATAAATCGCAATGTGTAGGAGAGTGGAGAAATCTCAAAGCACTAGCGATAAAGGTGACAGCTGAGATATCCCATTACGGCTCGGCTCAGCTGGAAAGAATTCCGCAGGAGGTTTGAGATTTCTCCACTTCTGTCTAACATGGTACCGAACTACTCTGCAGCAGCATTTTGCACAAATCCCGTCGGTCGAAATGACGATACGAGATTGACGCTAGCGTTTATTGGCACGTTCGAGAACCTTTAGAACCTTCAGAACCCTCAGAAACTTGAGCACCTTGAGTGACCTGAGCAACTTGAGCCACCTGAGTAACTTATACCTCATTATGTCAACCAATACATAAAAATCGTTGACATAATAAACCAACCTGCTTATAATAAACTTATCAAAATCGTTAACAGGAGGTTGTGATGAGTAATAACAATTCCGTTCGCATGCAAGTGTTGTGTGCTCTTTTTGCCGCTGTTTGTGCGGTGTGTTCCCAGTTGACCATTCCGATCCAGCCGGTGCCGATTACGCTGGGAACTTTTGCAGCTTTGATGGCCGGTGGTTTTTTAGGAAAGCGGTATGGTCTGATTGCTTTGGTGATTTATCTCATTCTGGGCATGGCAGGGGTGCCGGTATTTTCCATGATGCGGGCTGGTTTCTCTGTATTGGCTGGGCCGTCTGGCGGATTCATCATTGGCTTTGCTCCTATGGCTTTTGTAGTAGGCCTGGTGATGGAAAAATGGGGCGATTCGTTTAAGAATATGCTTCTCGCCACCGTCCTTGGTACCGCTGTGTGCTATGCCATGGGGTTAGCTTGGTTCATGTTCTTGACCAATACGCCCATCTGGCCGGCCATGGTGATGTGCATGTTCCCATTCCTTCCGGGGGATTTGGCAAAGATTGTTCTTGCCTCTTTCCTGGTAAGCAAGTATCGTAAGAAACTGATCGGACAATTCTAATTGGATGATATAATAGCCGTAGTGACTCAAGAGGTACTACGGCTTTTTTAGTTAGGAGTTAGGAGTGAGGCGTGAAGATAGCGGCGCATCAAATTATATAGCGCCGCACAATTTTATAGAAGGGAAAGAAAATGATGGTTGAAAACATAGATATATTTCGTGCCCTTTGCAAAACTTGGAGACCTGAGTGGCAGGGTATGGTGATGGCGGAATTGAGTTATGCAGCAGGGAAAAGGACCGCGCCTTTGGATATACAGGTGAAAGAGGGGCGGCTTGTGAAAATCGTGGCGTCCTATGGCGAGGCCGGCGAGAGGATGGAAATGCTATTATTTCATGCCAAAGGAAATAACCGCTCCTATAAGGTGGAGCGGAAAGGAGATTTTTGGCAGTCCTTTGATGCCCCAGCGGTACGGGAGTTCAGTTTGTCCCTGGGGGATCACAATGAAATTCACCAAGGCGAACGCCCCATTGTGAGTGGCTTTCAGCTGTTATGGACTTTGAGACAGAAAATTTCAGCCTCATCTATGAAAATCCGATTTCACTCATCCATCTATGCAGGAGAAAACGTGTATGTGAAACAGGATGAAGATGCATGGAAGGGGTATACAGACCATTTGTGCTTTACATGCTGGGTGAGTGCATGTCCTAAATGAATGAGACCTGAGCAACCTGAGTAACTTGAGCAACCTGAGCAACTTGAGCAACCTGAGCAACCTGAGCAACTTGAGCAACCTGAGCAACTTGAGCAACCTGAGCAACTTGAGCAACCTGAGCAACTTGAGCAACTTGAGCAACCTGAGCAACCTGAGCAACCTGAGTAACCTTAGCAACCTGTAACGATAGAGAGGAAATCCTATGAGAAGAGTCTATATAGTAGGCGGATTGCGTAGTCATTTTGGCGTCCGCTATGGTATTTTCAAACATGTGCGTCCGGAAGTATTGGGCGCTGAGGTATTGAAAGAATTGAAGAAACGACATTTCCCCCGTGCAAATCCGGATCTATTTCTTTGCGGCAATGCGGTGGGGCCTGGGGGAAATATAGGTCGACTCACTTGGCTCGAGGCGGGACTCTCAAAGCAGGTGCCTGCCTTAACTCTGGACTTGCAATGTGCTTCTGGCTTGGCGGCCATCGATATGGCAGCGGCGAAGATTCGTTGTGGCGATTGTGATTTGGTGGTAGCCGGTGGCACCGAAAGTGCGTCTTTGGCGCCTCGTCGTATCTATCCGGAGCAGGATGAACGGAGTCAAAAGAGAAATCCGGAATTTACGGCGGCCCAGTTCATTCCAAAGGAATTTGGAGACGACGCTATGCTTTTAGGGGCCGAACGGGCTGCCAAGAAAGCTGATATTTCCAGGCAGGAAGCGGATGAGGCGGCTTTACTGAGCCATCAGAAAGCTATGGTAGCTAGGGGAAAGGGCTATTTGGACGATGTGATTCTGCCACTCTTTGGAAGTACCAAAGATGAAGCCATCCGTCCTCGCATGGGAAAGCGGCTTTTGGCCCGGGCACCCCGGGTGACGAAGGTGAAAGAGGGGATTTTGACGTCGGCCAATGCATGCACCATGAATGATGGAGCAGCCTTTGTGGTATTGGCCAGCGAATCCTGGGTAGAACAACACCATGCAGCGCCCTGGGCGGAAGTACTTGGCACCCAAATGATTGGCGGAGATCCAAAGCGTCCCCCTTTGGCTGCTGATTTGGCGGTGGAAACGCTTTTGGACAAATGGGGGATGATTTATCGACAAATCGATGCTTTTGAGTATAATGAAGCCTTTGCTGTTATCAGTGCGGATTTCTATAAGACCCATCCGGAAGTGGCGGACCGTTTCAACAGTTGGGGCGGGGCGCTCGCCTATGGGCATCCCTATGGTGCGTCTGGGGCAGAAATCATGATTCATCTTATAAAGCGATTGCAAATAGAGAATGGAAGATACGGCGTGGCGGCTATCCCTGCTGCTGGCGGTATAGGAGAAGCGGTATTGGTGAAGACCGTAACGGCGAATAAAACACCATTGGAAGATTTAGGAAATAATGGATAGCTTGATGAATTTTGGAAAAGACATGGACATTAGGATTTGAGAAAGGATTACTCAACTATCTCCACGTAAGAAATGTTAAGATTATACGATAAAATCTATCCGCACATCTGTATATTTTATACGATTGACTCATATGAAATATGTACTAGCGTCTTGTCGCCCCCATCGGGGCAATGCTGTTAAGTTAAGCGAGATATGTGATGATTTCTGCTGATGCAAAGGTTGCTCAGGTTTCTCAGGATACTGAGGTTTCTCACGTTTCTCGAATGAGCTAATGACGCTAGCGTCTATGGGCACATTCGGAGAACCTGAGCAACCTGAGAACCCTTAGAAACTTTGGAGCCTGTCACCACTAGCAGAATCATACCTACCAACGCAAATCCTTAACTTAATGGCATTACCCCGACGGGGGCGACGAGACGCTAGCATGTATTCCGTAGAATTCAAGCGTGCTATATAAGTTTCTACATATGTAGGTTTTATCGAAATCCAACAGTGTATTTCATGGAGGAAAGTTGAATTTATTAGTAATGGAGATATGTGATGAAACTGGTAGATAGTCTGCTATGTTGGAGTAAGAACCATGGCGATAAACCTTGTCTCATATGGGACGGAAAGACGATGAACTATACAGAGGTAAAAGAAAAAGTGGAGGAAATGGCAGGTTGTTTTTCTTCTCTTTTTATAAAAGGGGATGTACTTGCTATTCGCCTTTCTAATGCCAAAGCACAGCTCATATATTTCCTGGCAGCAGAAAAAGCGGGTGTTATTCCGATTCTCTTACATGAATATTTGACGGGTTCTGATATTTCTGCTCTATATGAAGCACGTCCCATAGATGCAATCCTTTCTGATCAGCCATTTTCGGGATTCAATTGGAAACAAAAAGGGGATATCTATTTCCATTGTGACAAGAAGGGGGAAGAACGAACGGGTTTTGCGGTGCTTTCTTCTGGTAGCAGCGGCCTTCCGAAGGTGTTTTTCCGGCGGGATGAAAGTTGGAGCGATTTCTTTCCTGTGCAGAATGGTATTTTTCATATTAATCACACGTCGCGTCTCTATTGCCAGGGCTCCATGGCCTTTACAGGAAATCTGAACATGGTCATGGCTTTTCTTTACGAAGGGGCCACGATTATCGGCACGTCGCGAGTATTTCCTAAGACGTGGATGAAGGAAATACAGGAAAACGCGGTGACGCACCTGTATATGATTCCATCGAAATTGTCTGCCCTCTGCCGCGTTAAAGGGGAGGCGGATTCCGTTTCTCACGTACTCACCGGCTCCCAGCTGATGACGGAGAAACTTCTCTCTGGATTGGAATCCCATTTCCCAAAGAGTCGCACCATATTGTATTACGGCGCGTCGGAAATGAGCTACGTGTCCTATATCGAAGGAAAAGAGATTCGGCAGCGACCCGATTCGGTGGGGCGGCCTTTTCCGGGGATTTCTATTTCCATTGAAGAAGGAAATATCATGGTTCGTACCCCTTATGCCATCGAAGGGGTGTCTCAGCCGGTGACGTGCCACGATTTGGGACGCATCGATAAGGAGGGATACCTCCATTTCCTAGGCCGGAAGGAGGATGTGTATCACGTGAAAGGCAATCATGTGAGTAAGCAAAAAGTGCTGTCCCATCTGCTGATGATTCCCGATATCGAAGAAGCGGAAATTTTGAGTGAGAAAATGGACAATGGCGATGACCGCATGGTGGCCTTTCTGGTGGGGGATCGGACCGTTGGAAATACAGCGATTCTCCATCACTTGGAAGAAAAATTGCAACCCTGGGAACTGCCTGCTCGCATCCTGTGGCTAGATGAGATTCCACGAACGTCTACGGGGAAGACCGATAAGAAACGGCTCAAGGCGTTGTTGGGGTGAGGCTGCACAGGTTGCACAGGGGGCTCAGGTTACTCAAGTTGCTCAAGGTTCTAGGGGTTCTAAGGGTTCTGAAGGTTCTCAAGGTTTATTGCCTGTGCCTCTGGCAATCATCGTCATTTCGACCGATGGGATTCGTGCTAAATATCAAAAAAGATTTAAGTGACCATGTTGGACAAAAGTGGAGAAATCTTGTGACACTAGCGAGATTATTGAAAGAGACACAAGATTTCTCCACTTCTGTCTAACATGGTCTTGAACTACCCGATAGTAGCAGAAAGCACAAATCCCATCGGTCGAAATGACGGATAGAGAGGATACGTCTATTTTACAAAATATGAACGTTGGTGTGAGGTGGCACAGGCTGCTCAGGTTGCTCAGGTGGCACAGGCTGCCCAAGGTTCTAAGGGTTCTAAGGGTTCGTCGAACGTGTATCCGATCGCATCAACACTCGCGTCATTTCTCCACTCTTCTACACATTGCGTTTTATTACTGTTGTATCATCAAGCACAAATACGACCGGTCGAAATGACGATAGATAAGAAATGCCTCTAATTAATATTTTAAGTAGTGTTCGCTAGTAGAAATAACTAAAACAGCTATAATGATAATAAACGTCAATCTGGTTTTGCGAATGAACATATAACGTTTGCTGGCACATTCGAGAACCCCGAGAACCTTGAGAACCTTGAGAACCTTGAGAACCCTGAGAACCCTGAGAACCCTGAGAACCCTCAGAACCCTTAGTACCTAATCCCTAGTTACTACTCCCTATTTCCAACCGAAAGGCGGCGATCCTATGGAACTTTCTGAAAAACTCAATATCTTAGCCGATGCGGCGAAATATGATGTATCCTGTTCTTCCAGTGGTTCCAGTCGGGCCAACACGCCGGGAGGTTTGGGCAATGGGCACGTCAGTGGCATTTGTCACACCTGGACGGCAGACGGGCGGTGTGTATCGCTTTTGAAAATTCTGATGACCAATTCCTGCATTTACGATTGTGAGTACTGTGTGAACCGCAGGAGCCATGATACGCCGCGGGCTATGCTGACGCCGGAAGAAATTGTGCAGCTCACGGTGGAGTTTTATAAACGAAATTACATTGAAGGGCTCTTTTTATCATCCGGTATCATTCGTTCGCCGGACTATACCACGGAACTGCTGATTCAAGTGGCGCGGCTTCTTCGGGAGCGGGAACATTTCAATGGATACATCCACATGAAAGGCATTCCTGGCACGGACGGAAAACTTTTGAATGAATTGGGGCATCTGGTGGACCGAGTGAGCGTGAATATCGAATTGCCGTCAGCCAAATCGCTGCAACTCCTGGCGCCGCAGAAAACACGAAATGCCATTTTGCAGCCTATGAAATATTTCCGGGACAATATCCAGGCCAGCAAGGAAGAACGGAAGCATTTCAAAAAAGCGCCTGCTTTCGTTCCGGCCGGACAGACCACCCAGCTCATTGTGGGCGCCAGCGGGGAAAGCGATCGGCAAATTTTGCTCTTAACAGAAGGGCTGTATCAGAAAGCGTCATTGAAGCGGGTATACTATTCCGCCTATGTGCCGGTCATGAAAGGGAAAAATCTCCCTGCCATCAAGCGACCTCCTTTGATTCGTGAGAACCGGCTCTATCAGGCGGATTGGTTGCTTCGGTTTTATCATTTCGAGGCAGAGGAAATATTGACGCCCAATCAGCCCAATTTCGATGAAGAACTGGACCCCAAGTGCACCTGGGCTTTGCGGCACAGAGAACTATTTCCTGTGGAAATCAACCGGGCGCCCTACGAAATGATTCTCCGCGTTCCCGGTATCGGCGTGAAAAGTGCCCTCCGCATTGTCCGCATGCGCCGCTACGGCAACCTGTCCTTCGCCAACCTGTCCCGTATGGGCATTGTCATGAAACGAGCTCGCTATTTCATGACCGTCAATGGGAAATACTACGCCCCAGGGGATATCGATATGGCAGATCTCAGAAGTGCTTTGGTATCTAAAAAGGCAGCACAAGTGGTACATCAGATGAGTCTGTTTGAGGGACAATAAATAGTTAGGAGTGAGGAGTTAGGAGTAAGGAGTGGTGGTGGCGGCGCACAACTTATAAAGCGCCGCTAATTTTTATAAAGGCTTATGACACTAGCGGAATTGCATAACCCTTTATAACCTTTTTGCTATAGAAGTCAGCAGAATAATAACCTATAAAAATGGGGTATTGGGGCGCTATATAATTTGTGCGCCCCTTCCATCACTCCTCACTCCTAATTCCTCACTCCTAACTATTCAATATCGTAATAAATGAGGATGAATATAATGTATTATACATATGATGCGTCCTATCCCGGTTTTCTCACCGCCATTTATGAAATTTATCACCACGGGACCAGCCAGTTGGAGGGGATTCGGAAGGTGGGTGGTGAACCGGTGCTCTTTGGAGCTGAGATGATTGTGGAAACGTCTTATGATAAGGCCGATCGGGTGGCTATCGCTTTTGAAGAGGCCTGTGGGAAGAGGGCCATGCGCTGGCTCTATCGAGCGTTTCTTTCCGATGAGGAAGGGATGGAAATGAAACTTTTCGAGTTCATCCGACAGGGGTTCCGGAAAAAGAAATCTATTTACCGCTACCAGAAAGAGGACTGGGTGCAGGACATTTTGGATATGTGCCGGGAAGTGGGCAATGAAACAGAAAAATTCCGTGGGATCACCCGGTTCAGCGAATTGGAAGAGGGCATGCTCTTTGCTACCATCAATCCCACCCACAATATTCTCCCTGTGCTGGCGGTTCATTTTCAAGACCGCCTGGCCTCCCAGCGCTGGGCCATTTATGACGTGAATCGCCAAACTGCTGCGGTGTATGAACGGGGAAAAACTATGCTGGTGGAAGTGCCGCAGCTTGCCAAAAACCTGACCTATAGCGAAAAAGAAGAAAACTTCCGAAAACTCTGGCGAGGTTATTATGAACATATGGCCATCCAAGAACGTCTCAACCCAGACTTACAGCGGAACTTCCTGCCGAAGAAATATTGGGCGTATTTAGTGGAGAAACAGTGAATTGATTTCGCTTTTCTAATAGGTAAGGTAAAGGTTATATCTCTTTGATTTCTTGACCTAACAGGTAGCCGATATCAATTGTCAAAGGGTTATAAAAGGTTATAAAGGGTTATGTATTTTCCGGTAAACGCATAACCTTCTATAACCTTTTGCTTTTGGTGTCAATATCAGTGATTGTAGCGGTGGTGTGAAAATATAACCTGCCCGAAGGGCTCACATATGCCTTTCAGTTATATTTCCACATAAAGCATAGGTATTGGCAATTGATGGTATTTCCTTTTATACTAAACACAAGAAATAGAGGCTAGGGGATATCGTCAAGTTAAGGGCTTGAGTCAGTTGTTATTATTTCGCTAGAGGATCCAGGTTACTCAGGTTGCTAAGGTTGCTCAGGTTGCTCAGGTTTCTCGAACGTGCGGATAGACGACGAGCTATTTAAGGATTTTCTTGACGATGCTTTGGATAAAAATTCATATAATTCCAAATTCTTTGATTAAATCAGCGTTTCCCTAGCGTTATCACCTTATTTGAGAAACCTGAGAAACTTGAGTGACCTGAGTTACCTGAGAAACCTGTAATAGAGAGGAGACTACCTATGAAATTCAAATATAAAAAAGCCTGGATGGCGGCTTTGGTTGCGGCGGGAATGGCTATTTCCTTGACGGGATGTGGGGGAACGAGCGGCTCTTCTTCTAGTGCATCCGCCGCTACGTCAGGCCCGGTGAAGGAAACCATGAAGCCCTTTGCGGTGCGGCAGGTGGTGGCTGCGGACAATGAGAAAGGCCGCACCATCATGTGGCAGCTGCCCAATGAGAAGGACAGCACTTTGGAGTACCGGAAGAAGGATAGCGAGGCCATTCAGTCCGTGAAAGCCGATGCCAAGGCATATAAAGGAAATAATGGTATCGCTGACAGTTACATTTACACCGCCCATGTGACGGGATTGGAAAAAGGAAATACTTACGAATACCGCACCCGCACGGGCGACACCGTGAGCAAGTGGTATCCTATGAAGACCGATAACGGTGGTTCTTTTAAAGCCATTGTGACGTCCGACTCCCAGAGTTCTGATTATTCTGATTGGGAGAAGTTATTTCAAGGGGCGGCCAAGCGAAACCCCGATGCGGATTTCTTCATCGATCTGGGGGATATTGTGGACAATGGGCAGGATGAATACCAGTGGCAGGCGTGGTTTAGAACGGTAAGTCCTACGATTTCTGAAATCCCGGTGGTGCCGGCTATTGGTAACCATGAAGCGTATTCCATGGATTGGAAAATGGCTTTGCCAGAGCGCTATGTGGCCCATTTCGAACTTCCGGATAACAAAGAAGCTACGATGAAAAATCACTACTACTCTTTCGATTGGGGCGATGTTCATTTCACTGTGCTGGATACGTCTTTGGTGGAAGAACAGGAATGGCTGCCTGATTTGTTTGAAAAACAGAAAACTTGGGCGGCGCAGGATATCAAGAACTCTAAAAAGAAATGGAAAGTGGTGCTGATGCACAAAGACCCCCTGCAGTATGGTTTCGCCGATGCCAATCGCCCTCATCGAGAAGAAGGTTTCTCTGACGAAGGAAAGACCTTCATGCCGATTTTCGATGAAACAGGAGTGGACTTGGTCCTCTCTGCTCATCTCCATACCTACCGCGATCGGGGACACATTTACGATTTCAAACGGGATCCGAAAGGCCCCACCTACGTCATCCTGGGCCTAGGCGGCAACGTTCGCTATCCGGGACTGTGGAAAGACCATGCTCTGGATGAATACGTAGCGCCCCAGCCAGAAACAGACAACTACACCGTCCTGGAAGCCACCGACGACCAGTTGGTACTGACCGGGTATTTGCCAGATGGAACAGAGTTACATCGGACCGTGGTGAAAAAGCAGTGAGGAGTTAGGAGTGAGGAGTGTTGGAAGGGGCGCACAACTTAAGAAGCGCCCCAATACCCACTTTAATAATAAAAGACGGTATGCATGATAAGTATAATCATTACTTATTATGCATACCGCTTTTTATTTATTATTTGCGGCGCTTCCAAATTATGTTGCGCCGCTACCTGCACTCCTCACTCCTAATTCCTCACTCCTCACTCTTAGCTAAATTCTTAACTGCTAGAGTGAAAAAAATTACCCCGCAACAGCCCTATTTGTTGTATAATGAAAAGCAAACTATAGCGGTTTAGCGTGACCGTAGTAAAACAAGGAGAGGGTTGATACAATGAGTGAAACGGTATGGTCGCTGCTGCCACCAGTGGTGACAATCATTCTGGCTTTGGTGACGAAAGAAGTATATATGTCACTGGCTATCGGTATTTTTATGGGAGCGTTCATGTTCTCCGGCTTCAGCCTGCTGGGGGCCATTGATACCATGTTTGGCATCATGTCCGATAAAGTAGGCGGCAATGTGTATATTCTGGTGTTCCTGGTGCTTTTGGGCATCATGGTGGCTGCCATTCAAAAATCTGGTGCGTCCCAGGCCTATGGGGATTATGCGGCCCGCACCATCAAGGGCAAGCGGAGTTCTCTTTTCGTCACCATGATTCTGGGCATTCTTATTTTTATTGATGACTATTTCAACTGCCTCACTGTAGGCACTGTTATGCGTCCGGTGACGGATCGATTCAAAGTCACCCGTGCGAAGTTGGCCTACATCATCGATGCCACCGCCGCACCGATTTGTATCATTGCGCCTGTGTCCAGCTGGGCGGCAGCAGTGACTTCGTCTCTTCCGGAAGGCAGCGATATCGATGGATTTGCTCTTTTCTTGTCCACCATTCCGATGAACCTCTATGCATGGCTCACCATGATTTTCATGCTGGTTCTGATTTGGTCCGGCAAAGATTTCTCCCGTATGGCTGCTTTTGAAAAGAAAAGCGGCGGCACTTTGGTGATTCCTGCAGAATACGCAGAAGATGAAAATACCGCACCGGTCGGTCATGGCAAGATTATCGACCTCATTCTGCCACTGCTGGTTCTCATCGGAGGATGTATTTTCGGTATGCTTTATACCGGCGGTATTATGGAAGGAAAAGGCGTGGCCGATGCGTTTGCGGATTGCGAATCTGCCAAAGGGCTGGTCATTGGTTCCTTCATCGCCTTGGTATTTACCTTCATTCTGTATATTCCAAGAAGAATTTTGTCTTTCAACCAGTTCTGCAGCTGCTTTGTAGAAGGGTTCAAACAGATGACTTCTGCCATCATGATTCTGACTCTGGCGTGGACCCTGTCCGGTGTGGTAGGTAAAGAATATCTGAACATCGGCGGCTATGTGGGCAGCGTGGTGAGCGACAATGCCACCGTTGCCATTATGCTTCCGGCGGTGTTCTTCATCGTAGCTATGGGTCTGGCTTTTGCCACCGGTACCTCCTGGGGCACTTTCGGTATTCTGATTCCGATTGTACTGGCTATTGTCAATAACGACCAGAGCCTTATGGTCATGACCGTAGCCGCTGTTCTGGCTGGTTCTGTAGGTGGCGATCATATTTCCCCGATTTCTGATACCACCATTCTGGCTTCGGCCGGCGCCCAGTGCCACCACATCGACCACGTATCCACCCAGATTCCTTACGTGATGGTTGTCACCGTCAGCTGCTTCATCGGCTATATCATCGACGGATTCACAGGAAATGCCCTGGTAGGCGGCCTCTCCGCCCTGGTGATTATGTTGGCCATCCAGTTCTACTGCTTGAAGTTTAAGGCGAACTAGTAGCGGTAAAACGGGCTATTGTTACTTATCATGTAAAGCGGAATGATAAAAGGTTAGCCCTTCGGGCGGGTTATATATGGCTGCTACGGATTGACTAACAATTTCATTCAAATCAAAATCAAAAGGGTTATAGAAGGTTATGAGATTTACGGAAGTCTCATAACCTTTTATAACCCTTTTAACCTTGTGAAAGGCGGTGTGTATGCTATGTTTGAAAAAGGAAATTAGCAGAATAATAACCTTTTCCAAATCCCTAGTCCCCAGTCACGAGTTAATGTCATTAAGTTAAGCGAAATATGCGATGATTTCTGTTGATGCAAAGGTTACTCAGGTTTCTCAGGCTACTTAGGTTTCTCACGTTTCTCGAATGAGCTAATGACGCTAGCGTCTACCGGCACATTCGGAGAACCTGAGCAGCCTGAGAAACCTTAGCAACTTTGGAGCCTGTCACCACTAGCGGAGTCATGTCTACTAACGCAAATCCTTAACTTAACAGCATTGCAGTCACCAGTCACTTTTTCTTCTTCGACACCATAAACCCCGTTGCCTGCTGGTTTGCCATGATGACGATGTCGCTGATTTGTACCCGCTTCGGGCGATCCACCGCGAAGGCGATGATGTCGGCAATGTCTTCTGCTTGCAGGGCATCGATGCCTTCGTACACTTTAGCAGCTCTTTCGGTATCGCCGTGGAAACGGACTTCGCTGAATGGTGTTTCTACAATGCCTGGCTGGATGGTGGTGACTTTGATATCGCTATCAATGACATCGATGCGGATACCATCGCTGAAGGTTTTCACTGCCGCTTTGGTGGCGCAATATACGGCAGCACCGGCGTAAGCATAGAGACCGGCGGTGGATCCCATATTGACGATGTGACCCTTATTTCTTTCCAGCATGGACGGAAGGAAGGCCCGAGTCATGAGGAACAGCCCTTTGATATTGGTATCAATCATTTGAAGAATATCCTCTTCGTTGGTTTCGCCATAAGGTTCCAGCCCGCGAGCGAGCCCCGCATCATTGATCAGCACATCGGGAGCACCGAATTGGGCTAAGCAATCGGTCACCACTTGGTGGATGTCCTCTTTCTTCTGCACATCCAAGGTGTACGTGGTCACTTGCACCCCGTAGGTAGTAGAAATAGTTTCTTTCACCTGCTGTAATTTTTCTGTATTTCTGGCAGCCAAAACCAAATCATATTTCTTGGCTGCTAACGCTTTGGCCGTAGCCAAACCAATGCCGCTGGTGGCGCCAGTGATGAATGCGTATTGGGTCATATTTCTTTCTCCTTCGTGTTGGTTAACAGTTGACGGTTGACAGTTAACAGTAAACCGTCAACCGTTAACCATCAATCAATTCTCTATAGCACAATGGCTAGGTATTGTTTATAATTATACTACAAGTATTGGTTTATGTGCCGAGCTCATATATGACAATAATTTGTAAAAAAGGAAGCCTCATTGGTTTAAGGGAAAATAAACCGTAAACCAATGACGATTTCTACACGGTGGATTGTTTCTATTTGAACTTGGGATGTAAACCATAAACCTGTATGTGATACGTAGTGGCTGCTCGTTAATACACTTTTCTAAAAACAACATCTGCTCCCAAATCGGAGCAAAAATTGGCCCATTTTTC
>CAKQBK010000008.1 GCA_934216155.1 uncultured Dialister sp. | reverse complement strand
GTTCTGAGGGTTCTGAGGGTTCTGAGGGTTCTGAGGGTTCTGAGGGTTCTGAGGGTTCTGGCTCCATTGAAAATCTATCGATTTTCTCGGAGCCAGAACCTTTTAATATTCAGTACATCGCCATGTTTCACTAACCGTGTCATCGCTACAGAACCTTTGCATACACACTTCAGCTCTATGTTTCCCTAGCCTTGCCATCGCTACAGAACCTTGCCTGCACATTTTACATCTATGTTTCTCCAACCACATCACCGCTACAGAACCTTAATCTCCAGGACCTAACTACTAGCTACCAGATACCAACCACCAGTCACTAGTCACCAGTCACCCCAGCATATACCTTGAACGATTTACATAGTATTTGTTATAATAGTACAAATCAATGACATTCTATTTCTTAGTATGTGGCAAAATCATTTCTTGGAGTGTGAAATAATGAAACGTGAAGGACAGTGTACTGTCATTGTCAATCCTACTTCGGGCCGCGAGCGGGCCCCTAAATACATACCGCTTCTTCATACAACCCTTGCCAAACGGTTTGATGATATCACCATCAAGCTAACAGAAAAAGCAGGAGACGCCACTGAGTTTGCCAGAAATGCAGCTGAAAAAGGCAGAGATGTGATCTGCATGGGTGGTGACGGTACCATCAACGAAGTTATCAACGGCATGGTACCTGTCAAAAGTGATTCCGCTTTCGGATTTATCCCTTTTGGCACCGTCAATGACCTAGCCAGAGCACTTCACATCCCCCGGTCTCCCCAAGGGGCCATCCGTATGCTGGAAACGGCCATTAAAACCAATATTGATGTAGGTAAAATCAATGACCAATATTTCATCAATGTGGTAGCCGCCGGACTAATTTCAGAAGCAGTGAGCCAAGTCACCATCAAGGAAAAAACTCTTTTCGGTTCTCTGGCTTACTTCATGAAAGGCATGCAGGTCCTGAATAAGCAAAAATCCTACCATTTCAAAATCGAAGAGGAAAATGGCACTGTCATTCAAGTATCTTCTCCTCTCATTGCAGCCATGCTGACTGACTCGGCAGGCAGTTTCCGCAATTTGATTCCACCGGAAGATCGAAATAAAGGCATCATCAAGCTCTGCCTATTCCACGATTTTGCTTGGCTCAATGCCATTCGCCAAGCGCCAAAATTGTTGGCCGGTTTCCAAATGGGACCTGACTTCGTTACTGTAGTGGGTATCAAGAAAGCCCATATTTCCATCGATGAAGAAGATGTGCTGTGGACCAATGTAGATGGCGATAAGGGGCCAAAATTCCCAATCGATTTGGAAATTCTCCCCTCCCGGCTTCCGGTTTTCGTGCCGCCCCACGTAGATGACAATGCCACCCATCTTCCCCACTTCTTTGAAAAAGTGGCTCCTCACATGCATTTCCCCTGGAATGAAAACGCAGAAGATGAAATCACTGGCACCACCATTGAAGAAGTCGTCAAACAAGTACAAGCACGAGAAGCGAAAAAGCAAGATAAGTAATTGGGGTGACTGGTGACTAGTGACTAGGGACTAGGGATTAGAAGTACATAACAGATAACGATTAACTGTTATCGATTATTGGTTATCCGTCAACAGTCAACTGTCAACTGTTAACTGTTAACTGCCCGCAATCAAAAACGGATTCTTCTCTATACGTTAGAGAAGAATCCGTTTTTACGTGGCTGATTTAGAAATACCGAATTTATGCTTTTGCTTTTTTGGTTCTGAAATACTGCAGTGCAAAGATGCCACCCAGAATCACGACACCAACCAAGTCAGTCAGCATCCGTGGATCGATGAGGCAGAGACCACCAGCCAGGAGCACCAAACGTTCCAGCACATTGGCTTTGCAATACAGCTGACCAATCATAGCGGCAGAGACACCAACCATACCAATCAGAGCTGTAATAGTGGTTTCCGTCAATCCCATTACCGTTGCATTGATTCCCAACAGTTCAGGAGACAGAACAAACACATAAGGAATGATGAAAGCTGCAATGCCCAGCTTCGATGCATTGACCCCTGTTTTCAGTGGATCGCCACCGGAAATAGCGGAGCCGGCAAAAGCAGCCAGTGCGACTGGTGGTGTGATATCCGCAATGATACCAAAGTAGAATACAAACATGTGCGCAGCCAGTACCGGTACGCCCAGCTGAATCAAAGCAGGTGCTGCGATGGTAGAGGTAATAACGTAGTTGGCTGTGGTCGGTACGCCCATACCAAGAATCAAAGAAGTAAGCATGGTGCAGAACAGAAGTAACATGAAGTTGCCAGCTGCTACATCCACCAAGGTAGAAGCCAATTTCAGACCTACACCGGTTTTGGTAACAATACCAATAATCATACCAGCAGATGCACAAGCGATCAGTACGCCCAAAGCGCCTCTAGCACCTTTGACAAGTCCATCAATGATATCAGCAAAGCTCATACGCGTATTGGCACGAAGCATGGCACTGGCGATGGAAATGAAAATCCCTGCCAGAGCGGCTTTCATTGGGGTATAACCAGAAGCCAACAAACCAATAATAGCAACCAGCGGAATAGCCAAATGGCCTTCTTCTTTCAGAATCTTACCCCATGGTGGCAATTCACTCTTTGGCGTTCCCTGCAAATTATTTTTCTTTGCTTCGAAATGAACCCCAAGGAATACACCAATAAAGTACAGAACCGCTGGAACGATAGCTGCTTTAACTACATCCATATATGGAATGCCTACAAATTCAGCCATCAGGAAAGCAGCAGCCCCCATGATTGGCGGCATCAGCTGACCGCCTGTGGAAGCAGCGGCTTCTACAGCGCCAGCAAAGTTTTTGTGATAGCCCAATTTTTTCATCATCGGAATGGTGAAAGAACCGGAACCGACTACGTTAGCAACAGAAGAACCGGAAATGGTGCCCTGCAAAGCAGAGGAAATAACAGCTACTTTTGCCGGTCCGCCGGAAGCCCAACCAGCAATGGCATTGGCAATATCAATAAAGAATTTACCAAGACCGGTCTTTTCCAGATAAGCACCAAAGAGGATGAACAGGAAAATAAAGGTAGAGGAAACGCCCATCGGAATCCCGAAAACACCTTCTGTGGTGAAGAACAAATGGCCCACCATCTGCTTTAATGTCAGACCTCTATGAGCCAGCGGTCCTGGCATGTAAGGGCCAAAGAAACCATAAGCCAGGAAGCAGCATACTACGATAACGATTGGAAGCCCAACGATACGACGAGCGGCTTCAATGATCATCACAATGCCCAGCACACCAATCACTGTATCAGTGGGCGTCGCTGTGCCGGCACGAAGAATCAGCTGCTGGTAATTCATAAGAATATAAATCGGCGGAATCATGGCAATCACAGCCAATGCTACATCCAGGGGATGGAACCGACCTTTTTTAATCCACGATTTCTTTGTAGGACAGAGAAGATATACCAGGCAAATGCCAAAGGACAAATGGACGCAACGTTGAATCATCGCATCCAAAGCGCCAAAGAATCCTGTGTAAATCTGGAACAGGGAGAAACAAATACAAATGGCAGCAATGATTTTGGCACAAATGCCGGTATATTCTGCCGTATTAGATTCCTTATCCAACTCTTTCAATTTCTTCTGCAGTTCTTCCGACATTTCTCCGTCAACCGGTGCATCGGGCTGCAAATTTTTCTTTTCCAAATCAGCCAATTTCATCAACTCCTAATTTCTTTTTTCTTGTAGAGCACCTGATAGAGTGGCGCCACATACAGGTGCAATTCCTTTCCCAAAGGCATCAGCTGGGCTAAATCATATTCCTGATCCCCTACGTACACCTTTTCTTCATTGGTTACACCATTTCGAATGGACAATTCCGGGAATTTGCGGTCAATGTTATCCAGAATAAACCAACCATTTTCTTCACGGAAATCCCCATCCTCTTTTGAGAAAGGAAGTCCTACCCCCATAGATTGATACTTCGTAGATTTCAACACAAATCCGTCGGCCATTTTATTGACTTCCAGATATTCATGAATCATGGTCTTCTGTACCGAATGGCGATATACCAGTGTGACCGGCGTTCCCGGTTCCACTCGCTGCCGGATGATGTAGCCATCCGCGGTCTGTCCGAAGAGATAATCCTGCCGGACCCACCAGCCACCTACGGTAGCAATGACACAAATGATCATGCCGAATACAATCAATATCGTTTCTAATTTCCCGTTTTTTTGCTTTTTCATGTAGTGAAAGCAAAGACGGACTCCGTCTGGGGTCCGTCCCTCCTCCTTCCTGTTATGAGGATAACCTAGGACTGATGACTAACAGATTACCAGTCACGAGTCACCAGTCTACCAGTCACCCCTATTATTATTTAGATTTCAGATACTTTTCAGCACCAGCATTCATCTTAATGGACATGCCTTCCAGAGCCGTGTCTTTGGTGATGTATTTGCCTACTGCGTGAGCGGCTTTCATACGATCCAGGTGTTCATAGATAGCTTTTACAATTTCGCCGCCCAGATCATCGGAAAGCTTATCGGTGGTGACGATGACACACTTAACAGCTACTGTTTCCACATCTTCTTCCTGTCCAGGATAGGTACCCTTCGGAACAGTGATCTTGGTGAAATATGGGTATTTCTTAATCAGCTGGTCTGCATGTTCACCGTCGATGGTAACCAGAGCAGCCGATTTGTTAGCAGCCAAATCCTGGATAGCAGCGGTCGGGAAGCCGGCAACTACAACGCCTACGTCAACGTTGCCATCTTTCAGCGCATCAGCTGCTTCGCCGAAGGAGAGGTACTGTACATCGATATCATCATAGGTGATACCATAAGCGCCAAGAATCTGACGAGCATTGGCTTCTGCACCGGAGCCAGAAGCACCAACAGCGACTTTCTTACCTTTCAGGTCAGCAATGGATTTAATGCCTTTATCCTGGGTAGTAACGAACTGTACGGTTTCTGGATAAAGAGCAGCGATACCGCGGAGGCTTTCCACTTTATTGTCTTTGAACATTTCTGTGCCATTAGCTGCATAGTAAGCAATATCGTTCTGGATAAATGCTAGGTCAACGGAGCCATCTTTCAGCATATTGACATTGGCTACCGATGCACCTGTGGACTGCGCAGAAGCATTCATGTTTTTAATGTTCTGGTTCAGGAGTTCAGCCAGTGCGCCTCCCAATGGATAATAGGTACCTGCCGTGCCGCCGGTCGCAATATTCAGGAACTGTTTTCCGCCGCCTGCACTGCCACCATCACTGCCGCAGCCAGCAATCAGTGCTGCACCTGCCATACAAAGAGCACCTGCCATGATCATTTTTTTCAGTGTTTTTTTCATAATAATCAACCTCCTGGACTCCCCCACGGGAAAGCATTTCTTTTTTACATCGTTTTTTTACCTTGCTTCCCAAAATATTGTGTCTGATGGTTTTTATTTTTGAAATATTATTCATCAAAATGCAATTTCATAAAACCAATCAAACCTTTTCGCACCGGCGAGAAACAAAAAATGCAGCTAGACGCAAGGACATAATCCCTACATCTGCTGCAGCTTCTTCGCTCCAAGTGCTATTAAGTTGTAACTATCATACTACTTTTCAAAGTCTTTGTAAAGTAGGCTAGGCTGAATTCCTTGATTATTTTGATATTTTCCGCTGTCATATTTATCGGCTTCTCCCAAGACAGTATGGAAATAAATCTGGCAAATCTCGACACCAGCGTAGATTCGGATAGGTTGTACGCAAAACATTTCCAATGTCCAATAGCCAGAAAAACCTACATCACCAAATCCAGCGGTGACATGAATGAAAAGGCCCAATCGCCCAATGGAAGAACGACCTTCTAGCATAGGTACGAAGCACTTCGTTTTTGTATATTCATGCGTTCTGCCTAAATACAATTTATTCGGTTGCAGCACGATACCTTCTTCTGGAATATGAATCAAATGACCGGTATTTTTCTTTTGCATATCCAATTCATGGTTATCATATACCATCAATTCATCTGCCAGAGTCAAGTTGTAGCTATTGGGATTGACCTTCTTGGGGTCAAAGGGATCGATAATGATTTCTTCCCCCATGTGTCTTACAATTTCTTTGCCGGATAAAATCATTTCAGTTTCCTCTCTTCTTCCATAAAAATTTTACGATGGGTGGTCATGCGCTTTTTACTATATGGCCCCTGGGCTTCCATATCACTAGAAATATGATACAGTGTTTTTTCCTCTTCCGTCAATCGATTAGAAATCAGAAGTTTTCCATCACTGCCAAAAGAAATCAAATGAGCAGCAAACAGAGCAGCATGGGTAGGGCAGAAAAGAAGCCCCTTCTGTTCCTTCCCCTTAATTCCGTAAGGCACGGCCTGTAACAAAGAAATTCTATTTGCTCCGCACACGATACAACAGGGATCAGCTGTCCAGGATTTTCGGCGGAATTCCTGTTCATGGTCTACCAAGCGGCGAATGCGATCCACGGTGGTTTCCGAATTTTCAGAAAATAAATTGCCTTCTATACCAGAAGAAGTCACATCTTCTTCCAAAATCCGACGAATCGGTTCCACATTCCAGATATCCGCATCCATCAGTTCCCGATAGGCCCTTACAGCTTCCGGTTTCAGAATCCAGAAATAGAGACCCCCATCTCCTTCCACGCCATCAAAAACATATTCCCAAGGAGATCGTTTGACCACTGTTTTCGTGGCTTCTTTCAGGACAAATTCTTCTCCTTCGTGCTCCTCTGGAGATTCTATTTCCTCCTTATGGGTCTCATAGGTAAGAAGTTCCCCTTTTTCATACATTTCACGAATTTTATTACCAGCCCAGCCAACTCCCGCATTCAGAGCCCGATACTCCATATGAAGAGCCTCTGCGATATTTTTGGCATTATCCATATAATCGGCAGAATGATACAGCCTGGAAAAAATTTGCATCATCAGCTGACTCATGACAGACGTATCCCCCATGAGAGAAAGCCACCCTTCGGTGGTTATTTCATCCCATTTTTTCAATCCTCTGCGTCTGGACATCTGCTCACCGCCCTTCTTTATTACTGCTATTACGATTTTAATTCAATAGATAAGACTACGCTACATATTACAGGTTGCTCAAGTTTCTCAGGTTCCTCGAACGTGCCTATAAACAGTAACTCATCATTTCACTCAAAAGTAAGACTGCTCAGCAACTTACCATCACAAATCTTACCGCAGGAAAATCCGATTCAAACATGGCTTGAATTTCCCTGTTTTACATTTTGCAATTATACTTGATTATATCATCTCTATAGCAAAATAAGATAGATTTTTTTGAAATAGTTGTTTGATTATTGATGATTGTCAAATATTTATTAGGCACACAAAAAGCACGAAAGGTTTATCCCTTCGTGCTTTTAACATTTACAGCACGCCAATCATGACATGTTGCTATTTTATATAAGGAAATTCAAGCTAAGAAAAAAATATAAAAATGGGGTATTGGGGCGCCTTTAATTATTTTGCGCCCCTTCCACCATTTCTAACTTCTCACTACTCACTTCTCACTGCTTTTTAGTTTCCTTCCAGCTGAGCTACTCCCAGTGGCGGACTTTCCAGGAATGTTACCTTAGGATTGCGCTGTGCCAGCCAACCTGCCTGCCATGCATTGGGCAACAAGTATACCGGACGTTCTCTCCGATCATATACCACCATGGCATTATCAATGCCGGTCAATTCTTCCGGTGGAATATCCCCTTCGGTCCAACGAGCTGCGGTATAGCTCATAGGTTCCAAATTGACAGATACATTGTATTCGTTTTCCAATCTATATTTCATGACTTCAAACTGCAACTGTCCGACAGCCCCGATAACGAAAGATTCCATCACATAGGGCTGTTTATACACCTGGATGGCCCCTTCCTGCGCCAACTGACCGACCCCATTCAAGAACTGCTTTCTCTTCATGCTGCTTTCTGGAGAAATGCGAGCAAACAATTCTGGCGGGAATACGGGGAAATCAATGAATGTAACCGGATGTTTCTTTTCGCAAACCGTATCACCGACCCCCAATTCACCGGTATCAAAAATACCAACAATATCACCTGGATAGGCTTTTTCTACGGTCTGACGTTCTGTGGCCAGGAATTGCTGCGGCTGAGACAGACGAATCATTTTCCCACTCTGGCGATGGAGCACATTCAGCCCTTTTTCAAATACGCCGGAGCAAATGCGCATGAACGCTACACGGTCATGGTGCTTCGGGTCCATGTTGGCCTGAATCTTGAAAATAAAGCCGGAGAAATTTGGATTTTCTGGTTCAATGGTCCCTTCCAAAGTTTTTCTCGGTTCCGGTGGCGGTGCCAGCTGGAGATATTTTTCCAAGAATGGCTGTACGCCGAAGTTGGTCATAGCAGAACCAAAGAACATAGGTGTCAATTCGCCCCGTGCCACTTTGTCTGCATCAAATGGGTCACCTGCTTCATCAAGAAGTTCCAAATCATCTTTCAAGGACTGAATAATTTCAGGAGTCAAATGAGATACGATGGCTTCATCATCCATTTTGCCAGAAATGACTTCCAGCTTCTTCACCCCATGGGCATTGTCTTTGACAAAAAGGTGGCACATTTCCGTTTCACGGTCATAGATACCGGTGTAATCTCCATTGACCCCAATCGGCCAATTCATCGGGCAGGAACGAATCCCCAATACATCTTCAATGTCGGCCATCAAGTCAAATGGATTTTTACCAAAATGGTCAATTTTATTGACAAATGTAAAAATCGGAATGCCACGATCGGAGCATACTTTGAACAATTTCTTCGTCTGGGCTTCCACACCTTTGGCCACATCGATGACCATGACCGCAGAGTCTACAGCCATCAAAGTACGATAAGTATCTTCAGAGAAGTCCGCATGGCCTGGGGTATCCAGGATATTGATACGGCAGCCCTGGTAATCAAATTGCAATACAGAACTGGTGACAGAAATACCACGCTGTTTTTCAATTTCCATCCAGTCAGATACAGCATAGCGAGCAGTCTTTCTGGCCTTGACAGAACCAGCCAGATGAATAGCACCACCGTAAAGCAAAAGTTTTTCAGTCAACGTCGTTTTACCAGCATCCGGGTGGGAAATGATGGCAAAGGTCCGGCGTCTCTTCATTTCTTCCAAATCAGTCATGTTACACCTCAATCAAATAATACATAAGTCATATTATTATATCATTCTCCCGCGGATGGTGGCAATGAAATTCTCTACTGTTCCTAATGATGTCACTATCGATTTGTACCTTACAGGGGAGTGAGGAGTGGTGGTAGGGGCGCACAATTCATAAAGCGCCCCTACCACCACTCCTCACTCCTCATTCCTAACTCCTCACTTGCGCAGCAGTACCATTCCCAAAAGAACGGGCAAGCATAGTACATACGCGAAGGAGTAGCGGAATACCGATGAAGCCGGTGTGGAAAGGAGAAGCGTAGCTGTGTTTAGAAGCAGTGGCAAGGCGATCAGTATATATTTCCTTTTCTTCTGATGATACAGCAAAAGGCAAGCGAAAAGGGTCAGCCACAAGCAAAGGCCGGAACCGAAGAAACGGCTTCCTTCAAATTGAAAGTTACACAATGCTGTTTTGAGTTTCATAGGAAAAGGGAAACCTCCTACAGCCATCCGGTCATTGTCTGCCGGTTTCATATTTTTTGTATTTTCATCGCTCAAAGCCCAGCCGAAGCGAGACTGGACGCCGTATTCCCATGGATCCAAATTCCACAATGCATAGGTTTCTGTCATCCATCCTTCTATATAAATTCTCGGATTGGCAAGTCCTGTTTCTGCCCAGGCAATCAAAAATTTTTCTTTTTCATGATTGAGCTGACTGCGATGAAAATCATCATGCCATTTGACGAAATCCACCGTAAAGGGCAGGTAGGCTTTCTTCCATTTTTCCTCTTCCAGGAGTCCATTCATGAGCTCTACCGTTTCCTCGCTTCTGGTTCCCTCGACCACCATGGTCCGCCCCAGTTGTTGCAATGGAATCCCCATAGATTCCTGAAACAAAGGCTCCCAATGATGGGTTTCCTGAATGATTCGAGATGGAACAATCGCCAATGCCATGGAAAGTACACACAGAAGTAAAATTTTCTTATTTCCATAGAAATAAAATACAACCAAAGTGAGTACCAGTGATACAAGAACTCCATTATTTCTAAAGAGCATGGTTCCTAGTAATGCGGCGGTGAGTAGAAATAGTTTTCTTCGATTCCATCCCGGATGTTCCTCAAGCAAAAGAAATAGCCAGACCCAAAGAAGCAGCGATAAGGAAAACAATCCATCTCTCACGGCTGCAATTTCATAATTTTCCACCATGGGACAAAGAAGAAAATACAAGTACAATCCCCCACCGAAATAGGGATGATACCTCTTTTGCAGCCAGAAACAAAACCGCGTCAAGTACCAACTCATAATGCCAAGTTGCACCAAAGACAGAAGCCATACCATCGGTTCCCCTGTCCCCCACCATGCAGTTCCTAAGCGAGTTCCATATCCATAGAGCATGGAATAGAGCCAGGGAAATTGTACACTGGCATATAGTGGATTGTGCATCATATAGACCGTATCATTCATCCCTGGTGCAGGATAAAAGGCCAACAAAAAAGGAATTTGCCAAAGAAATTGTATGCCCCAGGCAATCTTAAAAGAAAAAATTTCCTGGCCCGGCTTCCTTTGAAATTGCAACGAAATCAAATGCGGCATCAGAAAAGACAACACAAGAAATAAAAACGCTCCCATTTCCAGAATGATCATACCATCCCACCACTCTAAAAGAGGATGTCCCGGAAGCGATAACGTACCTGATACGTCCATATGTGCAATTTTTAACGTATACCAAAGCGATGCCGAAATCCCTAATGAAAAGATTCCGGTTACCAATGAAAAGGGATGTTTTCGCATGAAAGCTCCTTTACTAAAAAGTGCGTAATGAGAAGTGCGTAGTGCGTAATGAAGGTGGCGGCGCACAAAATTTGGAAGCGCCGCAGAAGTATAGATGTATACTAGTTTTATTACTATTTGTGCATCCAATTTGTATTTTATAGAAAAAGGGTATTGGGGCGCTTCCAAATTTTGTGCGCCCCTTCCGCCACTACGCACTACGCACTTCGCATTACGCACTATTAAAACAGGCAGCAGGCATTTCTGCCTACTGCCTGTTTTGTCTTATTTCTTTTCGTCTTTCTTTTCCACTTTTTTCAGAACCACAGAAGCACCTTGTTTTTCTGCTTCAAATTTATCTTCTTCTGTCAAATGTTCCGAATCCAATACAATTTTCACACCCATCCGATCCAGCATTTCATCGATGGTATGCTGTGTCTTATACAATTCTCCCATGGAAACCTCCCAATCAATGTTATTAAGTTAAGCGAAATATGTGGTGATTCCTTTTGTGACAAAGTTTCTCAGGTTGCTCAAGTTTCTCAGGTTCCCCGAATGAGATGATAACTCTATCGACTCATTCAAGGAACCTGAGAAACTTGAGAGACCTGAGCCCCCATAATCACAAGCCAAATCATGCTTACTGACGCAAATCCTTAACTTAATAGCATTGCCTAATCAATATATAATTCGCGGCGCTATCAACCTTTGTGCGCCGCCACCTTCATTTCTAACTTCTCACTTCTAACTTCTCACTGCTTTTACACGTGGTCATCCCAGACATATTCTTCTTTTTTACGAAGCAAGCGATAAGCGAAAGAAGCCAGTGACAGGATTACGCCACCACCAAGTAAGCCCATACCAACAGTGGAATTCTGGAATTGCTGCAGTGCCGTAACTTCCATCGAATACCGTACGGTCATAGCAGATGCACCAGCTGTCAAGAATACCAGAAGAGCCAACGCACAAGAAATATAGGAAGCAATCAGTCCCACTGCCACATGACGCATTCTGGTAGAAACGAACGCCACAAGGAAAAAGACGACAGAACCGCCGGCCATGCCCATCCAGGTCAGTGTATTATACTGATACACTCCTTCTGCCTTGACATACAACATGCCTGCGGAAATCAAGAACAGTACTAAGCTCAGTATACCAGATACAAGGAATGCTGCGCGGAATCGTTCTCCTAATGGATTCACCACTTTGCATGCACCATAAATGGATCCCATTTGGAACATTTCCAGTACCATCCAAATGGCAAACATAACGCCAAAGAAAGATACCACAGATTCCCCTTCTTGCAGGAAAGAACTTCCGGTAAGAGACATCATGAAAAGGGCAAATACAGAAAAAGAGCTTACCAGGCGCGCGATCATCTTTTTGCCAAAGGCGGCCTTTCCAAAGCATCCTGCCAAACGAATCACAGCTCCCAAGACAGCCAGCACAGCCAGAACCATTCCCTGGGTGGAGCCAGCCAAAGCAGGCGCACAAGCTCCCAAAGACAATAAGCCAAAGAGCAGCCACAATTCATTGCCATCCCAGCCAGGTTTCAAAAGCCCTAAGACAGCTTTACATTCTTCATCATTCCGACTCACATAGGGCGCTGCCAGTGACAATCCCCAGTCGGCGGCTTCCAAAAACAAGTACACACCGAAACAGATAAAAGGTAAAAGCAAAGTATTTGAAATCATAAAGTCCTCCTCACTTTCACTGATTCTAAATAACACTCCGTCTATTGAAGTATATCACAGAAATGGAATGTGGTGAAATGATTTTTCGAGAATTAAGATACAGGTTTCTTAAGATACTCAAGTTTCTCAGGTTTCTTAGGTTCCTCGAATGAGTTAATAAACGCTAACACTATCATCTCATCAGGAAACGGAGAAACTACGATTTACTTTCATTTCACTTAGATACTATAACCACCAACAAAAAAGAGCCTTTCGGCTCTTTTTATTTTGCAAGAAATCAGTTATTTTCAACGCCCAATTCATGCTCTACCACAGAAGCAATGTCGTCAATGATACGTTCCAGCTGGTTCAATTCTTTGCCTTCGCCCATGACACGAATCAGCGGTTCTGTGCCAGAAGCGCGAACTAGGATACGACCATCGCTGCCCAATTCTTCTTCCGCTGCTTTGATGGAAGCCTGAATCAGTTCGTTTTCTTCCCAACCATTTTTGCTATATACTTTTACGTTCTTCAAAATCTGTGGATAGGTTACCATAAGCTGATTCAATTCAGACATGGTTTTGCCTGATTCACGAAGCACCTTCAAGGTCTGCAATGCAGTAACAAGGCCATCCCCAGTGGTATTGAATTCCGGGAAAATAATATGTCCCGACTGTTCACCACCGATAGAATAATCATGTTTCAGCATTTCTTCCAATACGTAGCGATCGCCCACCTGGGTAGAAACGGTCTGACAACCATTTTCTTTCAGTGCTTTGCCAAATCCCAAGTTGCTCATTACGGTTCCGACCACCATATTATCATGGAGACGTCCTTCTTTTTTCATCTGCAATGCATTGATGAGCATCAGATGGTCACCGTCAAGAATCTGTCCTTTTTCATCAACGAAAAGGCAACGGTCAGCATCCCCATCATTGGCAATCCCGCAAAGAGCTCCTTCGGAAACGACTCTCTTCTGCAGGGTTTCCATATGGGTAGAACCACAGCCATTGTTGATATTCACGCCATTTGGTTCGTGGTAAATCGCTACCACTTCAGCACCCAAGTCTTTCAGGATGCCTGGCAGGAAATCACTGGCTGCCCCATTGGCAGAGTCAGTAACAATTTTCATTCCCTTGAAATCGCCATCCACGGTTGATTTGATAAATTCGCGATACAAATCAGCCAATTCCGGTCTATGGCGAATGACACCAATCGCATCTCCCGTAGGACGAGCAATTTCTTCATCATGACGAAGAATGTTTTCGATTTCTTCTTCTGTTTTGTCTGGCAATTTATAACCATTGCGATCAAAGAATTTAATTCCGTTATCCGGGAACGGGTTGTGGGATGCAGAAATAACGACCCCTGCATCATATCCTTCTTTTTTTGTGAGATACGCAATGCCTGGTGTAGGAATCACACCGGCCAGATCTACGTCAACACCGGATGCGCAAAGACCAGCTGCCAATGCTGCAGTCAGCATAGAGCCGGAAATACGGGTATCCATACCAATCAGAAAGCGATGATTTCCACCAGCTTTACAGAAATACGCACCAGCTGCACGTCCCAGCTGATAAGCCAATTCTGGCATCAATGTGGAATTCACCAGTCCACGAACACCGTCGGTACCAAATAATGTAACCATTTACATCCTCCCAAATATACATTTCAATTATCAAATCATACCGCTATTTGTAATATTCGTCAAATAGGAATCATTTTTCATAAATCGCTTTCTCGAAAAATGCGTAATGCGAAGTGCGTAATAATGACCAGCGATCACCTGGCAATGCGATTAAGTGAATTAAAATATGCAATGACCCCTTTTGCAGAAAAGGTTCTCAAGGTTCTAAGGGTACTAAAGGTTCTAAGGGCCACCGAATGAGATGATAATGTTAGCATCTCATTCGGGAACCTTGTAATCACTAGGAAATCATACCTACTAACGCAAATCCTTAACAATATTGCTCATTGGGGCGCTTCCAAATTTTGTTGCGCCCCTTCCACCACTTCTAACTTCTCACTACTCACTTCTCACTGTATTTTAGTCTTTTTCAATCTCCACCACCACTGTGGTCTGTGGCACCGCTACACTTCCTCCTGTAGGTTTCGGAATGGTCACGGTCTGGCGAATTTCTTTGTCTGCCCCAGACACGTCAATAGGCGGAAGTTCTACGGTGGTATTTTTTTCAAAATAGCTCAGTGGGGCTGTCAAGGTAGCCACTGGCGGATTGACTGTCACTTTTCCTACTTTATATCCTGCCGCCGGTTCTCCTTTGGTCGTTGCTTTAATAGGAAGATTTCCCAGCTTGGTCAATTCTTTCATATGTACATTCACTTTGACTTGGTTCGGCATGATATCAAGGCCGGTCACCGTATTTCCATTGGCATCCAGGATATTGACACTATCAAATTCCACAAAGTTCTTATCCTTACCAGACATATTGACAGACACCACAGCCCGATCGGCCTGGGCAATTTTCTGAGAACTGCCTGCAATGGTAATCGTATCTGGCGTTGCTTTTTTATCTTCTGCAGAGAAATTGATATCCGGCGAGCCAAAGAGTTCAATGGCTACAGGCAAACTCTTCACCGCATAGGTATCTACATTCAAATCAAAATATTCTGGTGTCACAGAGACGACGGTTTCATCGCCCGGTACAGACACTTGGATGCGGGTATTTGGGAAATCCCCATCGGTGATACCATTCAAATCCACATAGGCTTTGATATTGTCAGACCGCATATAAATCATATCGCTACGAGGCATCCGGATCCGCACTTTTACCTTCGATGGCACATTGGTGGCCACTAAGGAACGATCCAAATTTCTTATTTCCACAGGTACGGTGTAGGTATTTTCCACCCGTGGATTTTGTTCATTCATCACATAGACCCAAAAGCAGCAGGCTGCAATCAAACACAACAGTTTCGGCAGCCACCATTCATATTTCGTATACTTCATTTCAGGGGGCTCCATTTCTGTAATACATCGCTAACGCCTTTCGGTTTGCCTTTCATCAGGTAATTGCGAAGCACATTTTTCAGACTTTCTGCATCTTGTCCGCGATAAATGTGACCGCCATAGGTATAGGATACGATGCCGGTCTCTTCACTGACAACAACCACCACACAATCGGCCTGTTCGCTCATGCCGATGGCAGCTCTATGACGGGTTCCAAGTTCAGAGGACAAACTATGGTCTCTGGTCAGAGGAAGCAAACACCCAGCTGCCATGATGCGGTTTTCACGGATAATCACAGCGCCGTCATGAAGGGGCGTATTGACAATGAAAATATTTCCCAAAAGTTCTTTGGAAACCAAACCTTCGATGCGAATCCCCGTATCGATGCGATCATCCAAACCGACACTTCGTTCAAACACCATAAGGGCACCGATTTTATTGGCAGACATGACCATAGCCGCTTCTGCCACATCGTTGATCACGTGGTCCCACTCCACTTCGTTCATCATGCGAGAAGAAACATAGAATTTCCCGCGGCCGATTTGTTCCAAAGCACGACGAAGTTCCGGCTGAAATACCACAGGCAATGCGACAATCAGCACGGTCATCAATTTGTCCAAAATCCAGCTAACCACATGGAGCTGCAACCATCCGGCAAACACAGTAAATACGCCAAGGAAAATCAGCCCCTTTAAAAGAGCTGTCGCTCGGGTATCACGAATCAATATATATATGCGATATAAGAAAAATGCCACCACCAGGATGTCAAGCACATCCCAAAGTCGCATGGTCATAAATAAGCCTTGTATCTGACTGAACATAGGGTTTCCTTTCAAAATAACGTGACTGGTGACTAGTGACTAGTATCCAGAGTCAGAGATTTCACTTTTCCCATTTAAATTTTATTTTATTGTAGCATGAATGGCCGCTTGTGTCACGGTATCATGATTCCGAAGATGTATCATTATGAGCCAAAAGGTTCTGATAGTGTCGTTTTAGATTAACCAACATAACTATAGCACCGCTCTCATAGGGTTCTGTTTTCATGTTTCAATAACCATACCATTGCTACAGAACCTTAAAATACACACGCTCGCTCTATCTTCCGCTAGCCCTACCATCGCTACAGAACCTTAAAATGCACACTTCATCTCCATGTTCTACCAGCCCTGCCATCGCTACAGAACCTTAAAATACACATTCCATCTCCATGTTTCACTAGCCCCCACCACTCCTACAGAACCTTTCTCCCAAAAGTAAAAACGGTACACCTTATGAGCACCGTTTTCTGCTAATATTAAATCTCTTTTGCTTTTTCGTCCAGTTTCTTCTGTACCCGCTTTCCCGTTTCTGTCATGGCCAGACCAGCTCGACTGGTTTCTTTCAGTTCCACAGGAAGTCGTCTTCCTACATCTGCCATAGCTTCGATCACTTCATCGGCCGGAATCTGGCTTTTCACTCCGTTCATCACCATCTCAACAGCCACCAAGGCGTGAATGGCATGGAATCCATTTCGCTTCACACAAGGCACTTCTACCAGCCCGCCCACCGGATCGCAAACCAAGCCGAGAATATTTTTCAAAGCCAATGCAAAAGCATTTTCCATATCTTCCGCCGTTCCGCCCAGAAGGTCCACTGCTGCAGCCGCTGCCATGGCACAAGCGGTCCCGCATTCGGCCTGGCAACCACCGACAGCCCCTGCAATGGATGCTTTTTCTGCTACCACACGACCAATAGCACCGGCAGTAAATAATGCTCTTGTCATATCATTCATGGTGGCATTTATTTCTTCAGCAACTGCTGCCAAGACAGAGGGAAGAATACCGCAAGAACCAGCTGTAGGACAAGCCACGATGCGATACATTTTTGCATTGGCTTCTGCCGTTGCAATGGCATAGGCACAAGCTCTTTGGCAGACAGGACTTAAAAATCGCATTTTCCCTTCAAAAACACGATTGGCATCGCCACCGACCAATCCGCTGGCAGAAAGTGCTGTATCAGATAATCCCTGCTGGATGGCCTGACGGAAAATGGGAATGGTATTTTTCATTCGTTCCCATACGTCTTCGTAACGTTTCCCACTTTCCTCTGCTTCCACACGACAAGCCAATTCCCCAGGAGAACACTGCGCCTCCTTAGCGGCTGCGAATAACTCAGATAAAGAATGATAATTAAATGGTTTCATTTGTATATTCCTTCCAAAATATAAGAAAAAGGGTTATTATGTACGGGTTTTGCAAAAGCTCACACTGAGAAGAAACCGCTAGTGATAAGCTTATAAAAGGTTATAAAGGGTTATGGGACTATGGTTTAATCCATAACCCTTTTTTAACCTTCTATAACCCCGTGATAAAGGAGTTACATCACAAGTTTGATAAGGAAATCAGCACAATAGTAACCTTTTAGATAATATCCATCGCCATAGCATACATAATATTTGGATTCACTTTGACCATATTTTTCACAATACTTTGTGGTACCAGTTGGTCTGTATGAATGATCATAACCGCTTCGTCCCCTTTTCCTTTGCGGAAGAGGCGCATGGTGGAAATATTGATTTTGTTTTCCGCAAGCAAACGGCATACATCGGCCACAATGCCAGGCACATCGTGATGACGGGTCAGGAAAGTGTATTCTTCCCCGGTAATTTCTACCGGATAGCCATCGATTTCAGTAATCATCACACGACCGCCACCTAAGGAGCGTCCTACCACCACCACATGAGCGCCCTGTTTACCATAGGCATCAATCTTTGCCACATTGGGATGGCCCATATCGTCATCGGAAACAGAAAATGTAATCGGAATGTTTTTCTCCTTCGCCAATGTCAATGCGTCTCGAATGGAACCACTATCCGGTGCATATCCCATCAGACCAGCCGCCAGTGCCCGATCAGTACCATGGCCTTTCCCTGTTTTCGCAAAAGAACCGTACAAAGTAATATGGGCACTTTTTAAAGGTTCTCCCAAAATGCGACCAGCCACCTGCCCAATGCGCGCTGCCCCTGCCGTATGTGAACTAGAAGGTCCAATCATGACCGGCCCAATAATATCAAAAATCCCCATTTGTTTCTCCTTTCATCTACATGACTGGTTGACTGGTGACTCGTGACTGGTCATTATTTTCAACCCCAGTCACTATTCACCAAATCGACCAATAAAAAATCCGCCTCTCGGCAGATTGTAATCATTCAAAGCAAACTCTCCGCCAGGGTAAAATTCGACGTTGAATAACATATGAAATTATAATGAGTAAAGACTAATTAGCAATGCGTAATGATGGTACGGCGCACAACTCATATAGTGCCGTCTATTTATAAATATTTTGCCTGGCTATATGAATTGTACCAGGCGACCACCATTCCTCATTCCTAATTTCTCATTCCTCATTGTATTTACATCCAATGACTCAGATCGAAATCTTCCCCAATGGTTTCACGGATGCAAATTTTCGCAATGTACATCCCCATCAGTGTCAAAGAAGAACGACGAAGCATGCTGGTATCCCAAGCATTCTGGAGTTTCGACAAGTCAGAAGAAATATGAGATAAGATATATCCCATTTCTTTTCTATCATAAGCGACCGGTCTGGATTCAGCCAAAGCCTGGACGTTATGTCTGGTCACCATATCTTCGATACCCAAATCATCCATCAAAGTGCCCAATGTGGTTTCATCCACCGCAGCCAGTTTATAGTAGGAATTGTACAGACTTGGCACCACAGCACCTTCCGGCCAGCCCTGGTACACCGCATCCAATTCACTCTTCATGGAACCACGGAATGCAAAAATTAATGGGTAGGAATCATGCAATACTTGCCCAAAAGCAATTTCTTTATTCTCTAAGGAAATACAATGTAAATATTCCAACTGCTGGTAACCACTGTATTCATCAGGAAGCTTGCCCAGGAATGGAGTAATATATTTTTCTGTATACCGTTTCAGATGGGCAGCATCAAAATTGTCCGTATTTCTAGAATAATGGAAAATAAGAAGCAATGCCAGTGCCTGGAAACCACTTACTTCCATACGAGGCATGGCTTTCAGTGCGTCGTATGCCAAAATGGTTTTCGTTTCAGACCGTTTCCCATGGGCCACATCAGAAAACGCATCAGCCACCATTTCCAACACACGGGGAGTTGGCATCATCACATAGGTCCGCTGGGCATTCTGCAATGCCTCCTGCACCATAATATGGGTCAAAGTATCTACCGCTTCTTTATCGGACATGTGGAGACCATCGATCAGGCGATGGGTCACAATGCGCGTATCCTGTTCTACCGTATGCGATACGGCTCCATAGCGATTCAAGAAATGACGAACGAAGTGTTCTTCCAGTGAATTGACTTCCGGTTTATCTTCCAAGATTTCTGGCTTAGGTTCCGCTGCAAAAGGTCCCTTTTCTGCCGGTGCTGCTTCATAGGGTGCTGTATTTTCTAGCTCTTTTCTGGAAAACACCTTGGTCTTCTCTTCTTCCAGAGCCTGTGCTTTAGAAGTCCCATGTTTTCCTAAAGCAGGAAGAATCTGAGTCGCATCATCGAGAGCGGAAGCATTCTTTTCTTCTTCCTTCTCTTTAAGGGGCAACGGTATTTCCATGGTTTTCTCTACATCTGCCGATTCTTCCTGAATGATTTCTTCCTTTTTCTTTCCCGGTAACCCAAAGACCAAGAAATAGGATACCACCAAGAACAGAGCTGTCACAGCTGCCAGTACTATATATGGAATAATAAACATCAAATCTTACACCTTATTTTCCTAAAAAATCTACAGTTCTCTTTATAAATAAAATTCTTATACATGGTATCATATTTTACCTATGATTTCAATTTGTGGAAAAAGATTCTCACCAGTCACCAATCATACAAAATTATAATGCGGTGCCCAATATTTCTAAAGCACCGCACCAACATTCCTAATTTCTCATTCCTAATTCCTAATTGCTTTTAACTCCACTGCTTTCGGTGTTTTTAATTCAGGAAACGCATTCCAGGGTTTGTCATAAGTTACCAGACATTCCGTAACTGACTGGTAGGCAGCCTGTGCTAGAAATGCCCCCAATTCAGAAAATGGACCTGCATCGGTATAGTGAGGTCCTTCATAGGAAGTCACCAAGGTGATCCCGTCGGTTCCGGTTCCGGTGGCAGGAAGTCCGTTATTCACATCGGCAATTCCCAAATCTTGCAACGCGGCTGTTTTTCCTTCGGTCAACGTAATTAAGGAGCGAGCCATGATGCCTGGTGGCAAATTTCCATGAATCAAAGCCATCATATTGATGGTTCCTACAGGAAAAAACTGCCCCTCTTTTTCGCGATACATCGGTGCCGACGAAGCACGGCAAGCGGTCTTTTCTACGCCGCCAGTGGTGATGATTTCCACCAACAAATCATCGTGGGAAAGAATTTTATGAGAATACAAATACACCTTGGCCGCTGTGAGAAGAACGGAACACTTCTCCAAGTCCGCTCCTTCCGCTCTAGCACACTCTTTCAAATACCCTTCCACAGAACCGCCAGGAAAATCGGCTTCCGAAGCAAAATATTTCGTCAACCGCTGATTCATTACCTGCCGCACATCTCGAAATCCACCGCCATAAATAGCTGTCGATAAAGAAGGATGATCTCTATCAAAATCAATTTTTAAGCAATAATCCGACACAGTCAATTTAGCACCAGGTATGGCTAATTTTTTAGATACCCTATCCATCATACTCTCCTTTTGATTGTCATGTAATTTCTTTAGATTCATTATAGCATTGCAACCCTACTTATATAAGTGAGGAGTGAGGAATTAGGAGTGGTGGAAGGGCGCCTCAAATTATATAGCGCCCCAATACCTTTTTTATTAAAGGTTATTATTCTGCTGATTTCTACAATAAAACATTTCCTATCACCGCAACAGACAAGGTTATAAAGGGTTATAAAAGGTTATGGGGATACCGATTTCATATAACCTTTTATAACCTTTTAAGCCAGCCACTTGCGGCTTCTTGTTCTATGTTAGAAATAGTAAGTAGCAGAATAATAACCTTCATAGCTATTGTTTCTCGTGAAACATGATGCTAGCCGCTTCAATCATCGGCGAGCTATATAAAAAGAAATCATGCTTCCAGACTCCATTGGTATAAGAACAATTCGAGGCTCGCCACCTTCACTCCTCACTCCTCATTCCTAACTCCTCACTATTTACAAGGTGGACAAAAGCGCTTCCTTTTGCTATGATAAAAACAAATTGTATTTACATCTATATTTCCATAAGGAGTTGGTACGGCTATGCCCTATGACGAGCGGACACTTGAAGAATTAACAGAATCAGAAGAAATAACCCCCATGGGGATTCAGCTAGAGGTGAATGCGGAAATATTTAATACCATTCACAACCTGCTATGTACATTAAAAAGTGAAAAGGACATTTCCCCAGTGGATGAGAAACGACTCTACAATCTCTGGCGAATGACCATTCACGAAATGTCACTG
Source organism: uncultured Dialister sp. (assembly GCA_934216155.1). GTDB lineage: Bacteria > Bacillota > Negativicutes > Veillonellales > Dialisteraceae > Dialister. The sequence continues at coordinate 27,861 of CAKQBK010000008.1, read as the reverse complement.
ATTGAACTCCGCAAGGGTCACGGACTGCCTATGTCGACACAGGTCTCCATGCTCCGTGAAGCCTACAACATTGAAAGTAAGTATATGGCGGATCAGATTTTCCGCCCTGTGAGCAGCATTAAACTCACAAAAAAATTGGTGGAAAAAGAAGGTCACTTCACCGAAGAAGAAATGAATCAGCTCTTTGAAACCACCATTTGGCCTTCCATCAAAGAAGGGAAAAAAGGCCACCAGAAACATCCCATGGCCTTCATCATCGCTGGACAACCGGGCTCTGGAAAAACCCGCATGTCTTCCATGATTATCGAAGAATATGATGGAAACATCGTGCAATCCATGAGCGATAATTTCAGAGGATTTCATCCCCGTTACAAAGAGTTGATGAAGAAATATGGACAATACTGTGCCTATTTCTCTATGGCACAGGGCCAATACCTTTCTGACCTTGCCATGAAACGAGCCGCAGAAGAAGGATATCATATCCTGCAGGAAGGCTCTTTGGAAAATGTAACCCACACCATGGAATACATTGATTTTCTGAAAAGCAAAGGTTATGAAATCTGCGTGCTCCTTAGGGCCTGCCCGAAAAAGGAAAGTTGGAAAGCCATCCATCAGATTTTCCTGCAACAGCGTCTCAAAGCACCGGGTCTCTCCCGTCTGATCACCAAAGAACATCACGACAAAGCCTGTCTGTCTTTCCTCTCTGCCACCAATGACCTAATTGCGCAGAATAAAATGGACCGTCTCATTATCAAAAGCCCGAAAGGCCTTCTCTACGATAGCGACGATATGCCTACTGAAAAAGTGAGTGAACTCCTAGCAAAGAGAATGGTTAAATGAGAAAGTGACTCAAACGGAAAGAGTCTTGTTCCTCACGAACTGCTCCTCACCAAAGGGTTATGCCCTTCGGACAGGGTATATGGAGAATATACCGACTTCCTCACTTATTATGTATGACGATATGCAAAGGGTTATAAAAGGTTATGTGATTCCGCTGGTTTCACATAACCTTTTATAACCCTTTATAACCTTTATGATTGCGGCATCTTGCTTCATATGATCCATCGAAATCTGTAGAATAATAACCTAATCCCTTATCCCTAGCTACTAAAAATTATGACTCCCAAGACACTCTTCACGCAAACAGCTCACGCCCTTCGCTTAGATGCCTGCGGCGTTTGTTCGGCTCAGCTGCCATCACAGTTATTGCAGCAACTGGAACGCACCGGGCCAGTACCTTTTGCCCCGACGCATCTACCTGACCGCTTAGATACAGAAGCCCTGCTGCCTGGTTGTGGTTCTTTTTTCGTGGTTCTATTTCCTTATAAACCAGAAAAAGAAGAAACCGGAAATATTGCCCTCTACGCAAGGCCCATGGATTATCACAAAATCAACCACCAATACTTAGATAAAATCATCACTGTCATGAAAGAAGCCTATCCAGAAGAATCTTTTCTTCCCATGGTCGACACGTCCCCCATGGTGGATCGCTACTTGGCTTTTCAGGCAGGCTTGGGTTTCTTTGGCAGAAATCATTGCCTCATCCATCCAAAGTATGGTTCCTTCTTCACCATTGGCGCTATTCTCACCACCATCAACATGGCACCAGATACGCCGCTATCCCTTTCTTGTGGAAATTGCCACATCTGTGAACAACGTTGTCCTGGCCGCGTTATTTCAGAAAATAAATTCAATCCATGGCACTGCAAATCTTACCTGACCCAAAAGAAAGAAGATCTGACAGAAGAGGAAATACAAATCCTTCGCCGCACCCCGACCATCTTTGGCTGCGATGAATGTCAAATCCATTGTCCGTACAATCAAAAAGCACCGGCCTCTCCCCTGCCAGAAATTCATGAGCACCGCATTGCCGCATTGACAGAAGAAACCCTTGCTTCCTATTCCAACCGCAGCTTCGACAAAACCTTCCGCTCCTACGCCTTCGCCTGGCGGGGGAAGAAGGTGCTGTTACGAAATTTGGCTCTCATAGCTAAAAATAACGATTGATCAAAAGGTTATCATCCTACTGATTTCAATTAAATAACAAGGAACAAGAAAGCACCAGTGTAAAGGTTATTATTCTACTGTTTCCAGCAGAGACAAAAAATAAGATACCGCCAGTACCAAGGTTATGAATGGTTATAAAAGGTTATGTGATTCTGATGGTTTCACATAACCTTTTATAACCATTTTAACCTTGGTACTGGCGTAATCTAGCCCATTGTCTCTACTGAAATCCGCAGAATAATAACCTTTTTCTCTCTGCCATAAATCACCACTGATAAAAAAATAATTGACAAATATTACCACATTTGATACGATTATACACGTTAATGCCGGTATAGCTCAGCTGGTAGAGCGGCGCATTCGTAATGCGTAGGTCGCAGGTTCAAATCCTGTTGCCGGCTCCAAATGATTGATGGAAGCACTGTGATTTTTCATGGTGCTTTTTTATTTTGCAAAAAGGTTATTATTCTACTGATTTCGTTAATCGAAACAAAAGAAAGATACCGCTAGCATCAAGGTTAAAAAGGTTATAAAGGGTTATGTGACTCCGATGGTTTCACATAACCCTTTATAACCTTAATACTGGCGGTTTCTTACTTTTGCTGTAGAAAGGAATCAGCAGCATAACAACCTTGTCAGCAGAAAAACGTCCGCACCAGACTCTCTCCAGTGTGGACGTTTTTTCTGTTCACTGCCTACAGTGAACTGCTAACCAATTAGCCAACAATATTCAGTGCATAAACGGCATATTCTTTTTCCAGTGCTTCACTCTTCTTGGAGAGTTCGATCTGCAGGTCAGAAGCGGTGTCATAGTCCTTTGCTTCCAGGGCTTCTTTCAGTTTGGTGCAGATGGACTTGGAAGCTTTGGTATCTTTAATCAGTTCATATTTCTTAGCTTTGATAGCTTCCCAGCGTTCAGCATCCAGTTCATCTTCGCTCGGGAGTTCTTTGAATCCTTTCACCAGAAGTTCTGCTGCTGGAATGATGCGGTCTACCAATTCATTTTCCCAACGATATACGATGGAAGCCAGGAAGGAATCCACGATGGTGGCATTCAGGCTATCACCAGCGGTGATGACCGCTACTTTATCCGCATGGGCTTTCATGGTCTTTACATTTTCCCAAACAGTAGCCGGTGGTTTACCAAAGGCAGCATCACGTTCTTCCTGAGTGAAGTCTTCGAATACGTTATCTTCGCAGCGGTATGCTCTGCCTTCTTCCAGGTAATCTGCTTTTTCACCTGGTTTCTTGGACAGTTCTGCCAAGAGATCAGCCGGTGCCTTACCAGAGGTAATAGCGTAGGTGATGCCATCCAAAGAAGTCAGGAACAGGCAAGCAGCTGCCAGGTAGGTATTGGTGAATGGGTTCGGTGCACGAAGTTCGAAACGGGTGGCTTTCGGGCTTTCGATATCACGAACGAGGCCAATGAGGATGGTTCTATTTCTAGAAGGAACTACCGGATTGTGACCCAAGGAAGTAACAATGCAGACCGGAGCTTCAAAGCCTGGTTTCAGACGATTGAATGCATCGGTGGTAGAAGAAACAAATGGGTTGGTGGCTTCGTAGTTCTTCAGAATCCCCATGATGAAGCCGTAGCCAATGGTGGACAGGAAATCGGCTTTCATATCTGTTGGAGCCAGCAAATTGATAATCTTGCCGCTCTTCAGTTCAGCGCAGATACCTACGTGGGTATGTTCGCCGCTGCCTGCTACGCCGATAATTGGTTTTGCCTGGAAGGAAACATCGAGACCATATTTGCGGAATACTTCACGGATAATAATACGAGCTTCCAATTCATTATCAGCAGCCTGAAGCGGATTCATGGAGAAGAGCCAATCCAGTTCCAGCTGTTCGCATACATCTACGGTGTGACCAGCATCATCCACTTTCGGTTTGATGCCCCCTACTTCTTTATGGCCCATTTCTACATGCATGCCACGAGCATCCAGTTCTTCAATGGCTTCTTCCATAGCGGTGCGAACGTTGCCGCGCATTCTCTGCCAGTACTGTTCCTGCAGTCTCTGAGAAATGGACAGGTGCTGTACCGTTTCTGTTTCACTTGGTGTCTTGACCCAGAATTCCAATTCGGTACCAATGGTGAATTTGATGTCTTTGATATCAGCAAACGGTACATCTTCCATGCCTTTGACAGTCTTACCATCTGCCAGGAGACCTTTCAGTTTATCAGCTACAAATTCGCAGGATTCTTTCAAAATAGAACGGGAATCAATGAATTTGCCATTGTGAAGCAGGAAGCATGGAATGCGAAGGGTACCTACGGGACGACCATTTTCGTACAGGTTGTCTTCATTGTAATCTACATACCAGTTTACGCTGGCATCAGCTACCATATCGACACGAGCGTCGTTCAGGGTAGCGATGTTCATCAGTACTACAGAAGATCCATCGGTCTGTACTGCAGTGCCAGCAAAGAAATCATCGTAATTTTTGATGAATAATTCGATCGGCACTTTTTCATCGGTATCGTTGCCGGCCAAGTCAATGCCTACCAGGGATACGAAACGAATTTCCGGATGGGTCTTAAGCAGTCCCAGCACGCCTTCTTTACCAAATTCACCAGTTGGGATGTAGTACAGTAAATCGTTGTTAATCATGATAAATTCCTCCTATGTTTTACAGGTTACTCAAGTTTCTCAGGTTGTATTACCGAGCCCGATAATCATACAGTTTGTAAAGTATACCGCTAGTGCAGCCCCCTCTTTAATTCTCCCCCGACAGGTAATGCCATTAAGTTAAGGATTTGCGTTAGTAGGTATGATTCCGCTAGTGGTGACAGGTTGCTCAAGTTTCTAAGGGTTCTCAGGTGGCTCAGGTTCCCCGAATGTGCCCATAGACGCTAGCGTCATTAGCTCATTCGAGAAACATGAGAAACCTAAGTAACCTAAGAAACCTGAGTAACCTTTGCATCAGCAGAAATCATCGCATATCTCGCTTAACTTAACAGCATTGCCCCGACAGGGGAGACGAGACGCCAGTGCTGCTACCGCTATCTAACAAAGCTGCCGGAATCCCACAGCAGAATACCAGTATTTGATTTTCCATAAATTTCTCATATATTGCCTCCTACTATGAAAAGGTTATATAGCAAGATTTCGTTGACTTCATAAAGAATGATTCCTCTTCAGACAGCTTATAAAGGCTTATATAAGGTTATGCCAATTAAAGATGTAACCTTTTATAACCTGCCTGCATGGCTAACCATTTATAACCTTTAGTCTTAACTTCTAACTAAAAAGACCCATTTGACACGTTTTCCGTGTACAAATGGGTCTTCTTTGGCCTAACCAATATATACTTGGATGAAAATGAACTGCTAAGGGCTAATGCCTATACTGGTTAGTCCAGAATATTCAGCGCATATACGCGATATTCTTTTTCCAGGGCTTCTGCTTTCTTAGCCATTTCAATCTGCAGAGCAGACGCTGTATCGAAATCGTTGGCTTCCAGCGCTTCTTTCAGGCGAGTGCAGAGACACTTCGTATCATCTGTATCTTTTGCCAGTTCAATGCGTTTTGCCTTAATGGATTTCCAGCGTTTTTCATCAATCTTATCATCATTATCCAGTTTTTTATATCCACGAACAGCGGATTCTGTGCCAGGAATGATACGATCAATCAGTTCGTTCTTCCAGCGATACAGAATAGAAGCTGTGAAGGAATCTACAATCTGGTCAGAAATAGCACCGCTCTTGGTGAGAGAAGCTACTTTGTCCGGATGGGCACGCATAATCTTTACGTTTTCCCAAACCGTAGCCGGTGGTTTTCCAAATACCGCATCACGTTCTTCCTGGGTGTAGTCTTCAAATACATTGTCTTCGCAACGATATTCTCTATCTTTTGCCAGGTAATCTGCCTCTTCTCCAGCTTTCTTGGAAAGTTCTGCCAGAAGTTCTGCCGGCGTCTTGCCAGACTGGATAGCATATTCTACACCATCCAGGGCTGTCAGGTACAAGCAGGAAACGCAGAGATAGGTATTGGTAAATGGATTTGGTGCACGAAGTTCAAAGCGAGTAGCTTTCGGATTGCCAATGTCACGGATAAGACCGATCAGGATAGAACGGTTACGGGATGGCAATTCCGGTTTGTGTCCCAAAGAAGTAACGATACATACCGGTGCTTCAAAGCCAGGTTTCAGACGGTTGAAAGCGTCGGTGGTAGAAGAAACAAACGGGTTGGTGGCTTCATAGTTGTTGAGAATTCCCATGATGAAACCATAACCAATAGTAGACAGGAAATCGGCTTCCATATCTTCTGGAGCCAACAGATTGATGGTCTTGCCATTCTTCAGAAGAGCAGCAAAGCCTACATGGGTATGTTCCCCGCTACCTGCGACACCAATGATCGGTTTAGCACGGAAGGAAACATCCAGACCATTTCTTCTGAAAACTTCACGAACTACGATGCGGGCTTCCAGTTCATTATCAGCAGCCTGCAGTGGATTGGTAGAGAAGAGCCAGTCCAATTCCAACTGTTCGCATACATCGAAAATATTTCCGTCATCGTCTACTTTCGGTTTGATGCCCCCTACTTCTTTATGGCCCATTTCTACATGCATGCCACGAGCATCCAGTTCTTCAATGGCCTGTTCCATAGCGGTACGAACATTACCACGCATTCTCTGCCAGTACTGTTCCTGCAATCTCTGGGAAATAGACAGATGCTGCACCGTTTCTTTTTCACTAGGAGTCTTGACCCAGAATTCCAATTCTGTACCAGTGGTAAACACAATATCCTGGATTTCAGAGAATGGGAAATTTTCCATTCCTTTGACCTGAGCGCCCACCAACAGCTTTCTCAGTCTGTCAGCCACATATTCACAAGACTGCTTCAGAATGGAACGGGAATCAATGAATTTTCCATTGTGAATCAGGAAACTTGGAATACGAAGGGTGCCAATAGGAAGACCAGTGGCTTCATCGATATTATCATCATTATAATCAACGTACCAGTTTACAGAGCTATCAGCTACCATATCCACTCTGGCATCGTTTAAGGTTGCAATATTCATGAATACGACAGAAGAACCATCGGTCTGTACCGCTTTCCCTGCAAAGAAATCTTCATAATCTTTCATAAAGATTTCGATCGGAATACGTTCATCTGTATCATTGCCTGCCAAGTCAATCCCTACCAGAGAAACGAAACGAATTTCTGGATGCTGTGCCAACAGGGAAAGTACCCCTTCTTTTCCATACTGACCAGCCGGGATGCAGTACAATAAGTTCTTGTTCATTTGAGTCCTCCTATAGACTTAATTTCACCATTTTTATAAAATCAGGGATTAGGGATTAGTGGCTAGGGATTAGGAAGTTTCTAACCCCTCATTCCTAACTACTAAACTCTCCCATATTCATGCCCTTGTATGTACCAATGGTACAACATAGAAACGCATTCATCAATTCCTATCTATTTTGAAATAGAAAAAGACTCACCCCTTGAGGAATGAGTCTTCATTGACTTGTCGTGTATTAACTTATGTAGAGATGATACAACAGGGATTTTATTTTGTCAAGAGCGAAATAAAATCAATTTTTGAAAATGAGATGCAATACTAGGTTATTATTCTACTGACTCCGTTAGATACAATAGAGTAGGATACGCCAGCATCAGGTTAAAAAGGGTATGAAAGGTTATTTCTAGCCGTTCCATATAACCTTTTAACCTTTATGATGGTGAATTTTTACTATATGCTCTCAAACGAAGTCAGCAGAATAATAACCCTTAATCATTTTCCACGTTAAAACCCCTTACGGCGTATCACCATAAGGGGTTTTATTTCTCAGTCATGGGTAAGATTAGTACAAAATCCTACGATCATTCAGCTTTGCTTTAAGCTAAGAGCTTACGAACAATCTGATTAATCAGTTTGCCGTCTGCCTTACCTTTCAGCTTTGCCATGACAGCTTTCATCACAGAACCCATATTTCTCTGCCCAGGATCCATTGCATCCACGATTTCTTTCACTGCTGCTTCTACGGCTTCCGGTGCCATTTCTGCAGGCAGGTACTTTTCCAATACATCGATTTCAGCTTTGGTCTGTTTAACCAGGTCTTCTCTTCCAGAACCGTCAATTTCAGCGAGAGTTTCCTTTCTCTGTTTGACTTCTTTCCGGAGAACGGCAAGAACCTGATCATCATTGAAGTCCGCGTGTCCGTTGTCGATTTCAGCCTGTCTGATATGAGCACGAGCCATGCGGATCGTATTCAGAGCAAGCTTACCTTCTTCTTTTGCTTTCATGGCTGCTTTCATGTCAGCCATAAGCTGTTCTTTAATTGACAAAACCAATCACCTTACAACCTATTATTTAAACTTACGTTTTCTAGCGGCTTCAGATTTCAGTTTACGTCTAACGCTGGGCTTTTCATAATGTTCACGTTTTCTTACTTCAGAAAGAACCCCGGCTTTTTGGCAGGAACGTTTAAATCTGCGAAGAGCACTATCCAAAGATTCGCCCTTTTGAACTTTGATTTCAGACATCTATATCCCTCCCTCCCAATAAGACTGATGGGGTGCTATTGCACACTTATAAATTATAATTGACAAGGCCTTTTCTGTCAATAAGGAAATTAAAAATGAGTGACTCGTAGCCGGGGATTGGGGATTGGGGATTGCAATGCTAATGCAAAGATTTCTCAGGTTTCTCAGGATACTGAAGTTTCTCACGTTTCTTGAATGAGCAACCTGTCACCACCAGCGGAATCATCCCTACTACAGCAAATCCTTAAGGAAACACTGATTTAATCAGCGTTTCCTTAATTCAATAGCATGACAGTCACTAGTCTACCAGTCACTTTTTTGTTGCAAAATATTCGTAGGCATCCACTACATCCAAAAAGGCACCGTCAAAACCGGCAGATATGATTTGGTCCAGGTAGGACGTATCGTTTCCATAGAGAATGTGCTGCCACTGGGATGTCCAATATTTCACTTTATAATTGCCTTCCCATTCTGGATTCGAATCAGCAATCCACGACGGCTTTGCCCCATCCCAGGAAGGATTCCAATAGGACCGGTAAGATTCCGCTTCTCCAATGCTCATATAGGCATACACCAATCTTCTGGCCCCATTGGCTTTTTTCTTTAATGTATTCACATCACTGGGTGTCAAAGGTTCCCCCGCAAAATCTCGGTCAATGATGAGCAGATCATAATTGGTATTTCCTAAATCAGCTATATATTTTTCTTTCAAAGAATAAGATTCCCCATTGAGAAGGACCATATAATTTTTGACATCTTGCAAATGGGATATATTGTTTTCATTTTCATGATGCACTTCAGGAGAAATCATTGTCAATTCTCTGGACGGCGATGCCCAACCAATGTAGTGATGGCTATCATTTTCTTCGTAAGAATTGGCTACCCGTTTGGGGCTATAGCAATAATCTAAGGATAGCACCACCATGCCACATGTTTGCGCTTTTGACAAATTGTCTTCCATATACAACGTTTCTTCTGCTGGCGTGCGGGTATTATCCTTCATATCCCACCCATAATACACCGATTCTGCCATAACCCCATCTAAAGATTGAGCTAAGATGTCTATATTTCCAATACTATTGTCTTTGCTTTCTTGAAATAAAGCCGCGCCGCCATTGGCAATGAGGCCAAACCCAGGATGCTTTTCCTCGCTGTATTGGTGCAGGGAAGAAATAAGTTGAACCATACGGGCTTCATAAGATTCTGGTTCTGTGGTCCCCCCATGTTCCGCCTGGCATCCGCCGGTAAACACCGTTCCGAAAAGTAAGGCCAGTGTCAATAAATGTACATGCCGTTTCATAAAACACCTCATAATATGTTTAGTTGTTGGGTTAAGAAATTGTGTTAGTAGGTATGATTCCGCTAGAAATTATAGGTTGCTAAGGTTTCTCACGTTTCTCGAATGTGCCACTAGTCGCTGGCGTTATCATCTCCTTCGAGAAACCTGAGAAACTTGAGCGTCCTGAGCAACCTGAGAAACTTTACATCAAAAGAAGTCATCTGATGTTTCGCTTCACTTAACCGCATCGCTTAATAGGTATGACTTCCATAGACTGCCAAATTCCACCCATGGTACTGCCCCAAGGAATGGTCTTGATAGAGATATCGTTCTCCCATAAATCGAATGGTATCTCGTTCATTCACTTTCCATTCCCAGCCTGCTTCTAAGGAATATCGTTTCGGCTCACTGGTTCCCAGGCCGCTTCGCCAATTTTCTGTATGACCTTTGCCCCAAAGACCATGAATCATCACATGTCCTCTTTGGGTTGGATTGTACTGCCTAGTGAGTCCCAGACCCAATCCGTCATAGCTCATACCGCCGGACAAAGAAGCATAGGCACCACTTTGTGGATCTTCATGGCTATGAAGCCAATAGGCCTGCCAAGAATCTCGATGGGAGATAGGCTGGCTATAAAAGAGTCCGAAATCCCAAGTATCCCCTTCCTGACTACTCATCGATTCTCCTGTTTCCAATCGCTGTGTCATGGAAGCTGTCGAATTATGACGCAAAAAAAACAATAGCTGTTCACTGTCTCCTGCATGGATATACCGAAGTTCTTCGGCCCATTGGTTACCGGGAGACACATGGCTTGCTAAGATGTGCTGATTCTCTATGGCCCATTGTTTCATCGTATAAGAACCACGAAGTCCATAGGAAATACGACCAGTCAAGCTATCCACTTCGTTGAAATGATGGACCCCTTCTATAGCGGGTGTCACATTCCATCCTTCACCAAAGGTGGTGTACCGTCCTAGAAGGGAAGGAACGGCTGCATCTGGATGGGTATCACTTTTTCCTGTAGGTAGATTGAACCCAAGAATGTAATGGGTTTCATTTTTCTTGTGGTTATTTTTCACCGTCCATTCCAAAGACGTATCGGTCAAATGATGTACCGTTCCCTCTCCAGAGCCAGAAGAAATAGAAGATAAGAGATACCCTGTAGATAGTGAAATCGAACTTTTATGAAAGTTTGCATAAACACTATAGGGAAGCACCAACTGATGGCCCCTGCTTTCTTTCCCTTTCCAGGATGCGTATTCCATGCCAGTGGTAGCAGACACCCCTTCTCCCAAGTGGGTCAATTCATACTGGGATTGCTGTTCTTCTTGCAACGCCTGCCCCATTTCTTTCTGGGAAGTGGCCAAATCTTTTTCACCGATGGCTCTATCTCGTTCTGCTTCTGCCAGCCAACTCTCACTATCCTTGATATCCTGCTGAGCCGATTGATAGGCATCCATCCAGTCAGCCACTTCTTGTTTAGTCTCCTCGGCCGTTGATTCTGCTTCTGAGGCTGCCTCTTCTTTTTCATCTAGGAGATCTTCCAACTGAGACAATTCGTCTTCCGCAGCTTCTAAGTCAGAAGAAATAGTCTCCGCTTCTTCTGTTGTTTCCTCTACGCTTCCTTCTCCATCGATCTCCTGCCGAATCTCTTCTAAGTAACTGGGTGCATAATCTACAGCGGCCCAAGCTTTTCGTATTCTTTTTTCCCGTTCTTCCTGGGAAGCTGAACTTTCGATGCTCCTCGCTCCGGCTTGGTCACTTGCCTCGCTTTGCCAAGTAGATACTTCTTGTTCTTTCTCCGCTACCGCCTGTTCTGCCTGATCCGCTTCTTGCCTTCTGGCTACAGACTCTTCCTGGGCTATGCGATTTTTTTCTTTTGCCTTTTCTAATTCCAGTTCTGCTATTTTCAGCTGCTTTTTGGCTTCCTCCAATCCTTCTCCGGCTTCTTTCTTATTTCTTTCCGCTTCTTCCAAAGAAGTTTTCGCCTGTTCCATGGCCAGTTTGGCTTCCTTCACATAGGCCTTAGCAGCGCGGACATACGCCTCTGCCTGCCGTCGATTGACCACACTTTCCCTGGCATCTCTTATCGTTTGGAAATAAGAAGGTACATCCCAAAACGGATGACTCACAGAAGCTTCTACGGGACCAGTGCCAGTCCACCACAAACTTCCCAGCATAGCCACCGACAGATAGATTTTTATTTTCAAAGTCAAAACTCCTTTGTGTACATGTATGAGTGATTGTTGCGGGTTGTTAGTTGTAGATATCAAACAACTAACAACAAATTACTTCCCTGCTTCTCTTTCCAGATCTTTCAATCGAGAACCATATAATTTTCTTGCCAGTTTCGTAGCCCATCCATTGGGCGGACGATAAAAAATAGGTTGTGCACAGAACACATAATAATTGATACGTTCCACAAAGTGCTGCAAACGATAGAGTCCATATAGCAAACTCAGCAAGCTGACTAGGAAAAAAGTGAACCCATAACTCATTTCGCCCCAAAAGTACAATCCGCCCAATCCAGTGAACAGATTTCCCAAAAAGTACAAACCGGTCACTTTCAGTACATCTTTCTGATAATCAAAGTACAATAGCAAAATCAGAATAATTTGTAAAGCCCCTGTAAAAAAGGCCGCCATAAGAAGCACATTATACATATTGACCTGGCTATAGGTAATGCCCGACCAAGATAGAAGGTAATTGCCTACAGCCAAAAAGACGAGAGAAAAGACCAGCTGAAACTCCAGGATATGCCGAAGCCCCATCCACAAAGTTTCTATTAGATTTTTTCTCGCATCATCAATTTCTCTGAAATTCCCTTTATGGATGATGTAATCAAAATAGCGGGCATAGGTTTCATAGAAATTGGTTTCTGTGGATACCACAAACATAGCCATCAATGGCAAAATGGACAAAAAAGCATAAAAGGTGACCACATCATACACCGGTGAGAAACGAAATGTCTCTGCCACCAGGTGACTCCATGGGCCTTGCCAAATGATGATATTAGGTAAAAACAACCCCGCCGTATAGAAAAAAGAGGTCAAAAAGAGCCGCCAGTGTTTATCAAAATAAGGAAGAAAAGCAAAATGCATACTGTGTCTTCCCAAACCAAAATGATGAACAATCTGGATAAAAAAGGAGATCATAATGAGTCCCATGCCTACATCCATCGAAAGAAGCGCGCTATTGACAGGCAATAGCCACGACAGGCACAGCAGGACATAGGAAAGAAAAAGGCTCACCAACACCCCTACCAAGTACATCAAAAGAAGAGGTTTGTACCGTTTCAATGCTGTCAGATATACACTTTCCACCCATACCACCATAAGTTGGGCAAAAAATAAATAGGTGCATAATTTAGTCGTAATCCCTAAAGGTTTATTCCAGAAAAAAAGAACCGCTGCCACTCCGCCAATGACAGACAATATACTAGACAAGCCAAACAGGGACGCTGACACATCATCATTGCGATGAACCGATAAACAATCTGCCACATACCGTGTTAGCACCATGGTAAATCCAGAAGATAAGATTTGTGAAAACACAAAAGAATACACCACAGCCCCCACAAAAATTTCTGACATAAGAAGGGACACATGGAAATAAGAAAAAAGCAGTTGCACGCAAAGCACCATAGCTGTCATCAATGCAAAAGGTCCGGCGGTAATAATGACAGAATAAGAGTAGGCTCTCAAATGCCCTGCAGCGGTGCGATTTTGAAAGAGACGTTTCAATTCAAATCCCACACCAGCCATTAGCGATTCACCTGTCCTTCCTTTTCATAAATCTCCCGATAGGACTGAATAAATCGGTCATAGGTATAATAGGCTTTGACCCGTTCATACCCGACCAGTCCCATATGCCGCCGGAGAGGGAAATCAGAAGCGAGGCGCAATATTTCATGGGCCATGGCTTCAAAATCCATCGGTGCCACCACAGCCCCCGCTTCCCCCAAATGGTCTTGGCTATCACCATAAATCAATTCTCTGCAGCACCCCACATCGGTGGTGACAAACGGCCGCCTCGCAGCTTGTCCTTCCAGTACCGCCAAGGGCTGTCCTTCACTGATAGAAGAAAGAATCAATACATCCATTTTTTCCAGATACTCTGACACTTTGATAGAACCGGTAAACATGACATCTTTAAGCCCTAGCATGTCTACGGTCTGCAAACACTGTGCATAGTAGTCGGGATCTTCTTCATAGGGCCCCATGACATAGAGTTTGGCATCGGGTATTTTTTCTTTCACCAAAAAGAAAGCCCGAAGCAAGGTAATGATATCTTTGATTGGAACTACCCTAACCACCGCACCGATGGTAAAAGGTTCTCCATGGTCCTGTAATGGTGGAATATGAGAAAAATTTTCCATGTGAATGCCATTAGGCACCACCGCCGTCTTAGAGGGATCACAACCCAAATCATGCTCGATTTCTACATTGTGTTCAAACAAAGTATACACATGGTCCGCTGCATCATAAGAAAGTTTAGCCAAATGATAGAAATACTGAATCCACAGCGATTTGAAATCCCCTTTGGCCCAGCTGCTTTTGATGATTTCTACTTCTCTTTCTCTGGAATAAATCCCATGTTCCGTAATCATAAAAGGTTTATGATACACCGCTGCCGCCAAACTGCCAATGACGCCACAATATCCAGTAGCCACACTATGATATACATCGGCTTGAGGCAATTTTTGCGCCACCAAGTAAAATAAAGGAAGCAACATGGAGCGCATGGTCCAGAAAAAATCAGTGAATGGCAAATGGCGATATTTCTTTTCATAAATCTGTTGGATTATATCAAAGAAATCACAACTCATGAAAATCGTCATAGGAGATACCCTTCGCTTAGGATTACGAAATAGTTCAATCAAGTCGTGAATCGGAATGTCTCCCTCCCCATTGACCAAATCATATAGGGCCTTTCTCTCAGATTCAGAAAGGAAATGTTCCTTCATTCCGCTAGCAGGACTATGAAGAATATCATCCAGAAATTCTTCCTGGATATGCACCAAATTGTCTGGCACAGGATACCGGAAATGACCTCTGTCTTTCGATTCTGCACCAATGGAATAGACCACAAATTCGTAATCCGGTAATCCTTTGATAAGCATCTGTATCCAAGAGGATACACCACCAACCACGTAGGGATAGGATCCTTCCGTTAAGAGACAAATCCTCATGGTGTTTCCTCCTTCCATTGAATCACCGCTTTATTGCCTGTCACCTGCACATAATAAGCCCCGTCATCTACCACAGTGACTTGGCAACCTTTCGTATCCTGGACTTTCTTTTGACTACGTAAAATAAATGACATCGGCTTTCGGAAATTCTGCATATAAATGGTGAGATGATCTGCTTCTCGTTCCACCGTGTAATCAAAGTGGACATAATCATTCATGGCATCGGCTGTTTCAGAAGCGGTACTCCCCTGAAGCCACGGATAGCGATGATTCATATCTCCCATAAAGGCGTTCATTCCCTGTGCCATATCTTGCCAAGATAAGTCTTTACTTTCTTCATAAAACAATTCATCGGGATGGACGAAATGAGAAAAAATTCCCATATAATTGATACCGTTGATGGCAGCCCAACGCAAATGGTCGTCCGGCGCATAGCCAGCAGAAATTCTAGGAATATAGTACATTCCATCTTTGGCAATACCAAAATCCTGGTAATAACACTCGCGGCCCAACCCATCCCAAAGAGACGCAAAGATTTTAATTTCCGGGAATCCCCGCTTCACCGCTTCATACCCTTCGGGACTTAAAATATTAGACGGCGGCACATAGGTACGAAATTCATATTCCGGATACAACTCCTTCACATAGCGATGAAGTTCTGATACAGCTTCTTCCATATCGGCTTCGCTCTCCCAGGGGACATATTCCAACGCTTCCTGGTTGTATCCTGCCGGTGCCAAAGACTGGTGATTGTACCCATGGATGCCCAATTCTCCGCCAGCGGCCAAAAGCTCTCTGCCATACACGATCACATTATCTCTGGCAGCTCGGCCAGATAAAGGATGAAAAGGACCTTTGACCTGATTGCCATAGGTTTCAATAATCAGCCCTGTATATTTCAAGTCATAGTCTTTCCCCAACTTGAGCATATACGGCCACCACACTTTGCGATAAAACGCAGCGGTCGTCATATGATACTCATCGTAAATTTTTTCAAAATTGCCTTCCGGTGTAGGGGCTGGGAAATCATCAATAAAAAAGACCTTTTTCCCCAAAACCGGATACAGACTATCTTCCCTGCAATGATTGATCATAGCGGTATAGATGCCATAATTGTCTTTTTCATCGCGAGCCATGCCATTGTAGACAATGACCTTTCCCTCCCCATAAGGTGTATCCCATAAGAGAGGAATCCCATCCGCAGAGCGGATATGGCAATGGGCCCCTTCTTTCAAAGTCACATCTAAGGTATCTGTGCTATACCGGTCCTTCCCTAAAGTGACATGATTGGCGCCCAGAAGAAAACTATCCAACACTTCCAACCCATAGGCAGTCTTATTTTTTCCGCCATAAACGCCCATCAATGCATCCAAAGACAAATCCAAATCCCCTTCGTCAGGATGCTGAAATAGGACCACTGTCCCCCCTTGTCTGGCATAGGAAAGAAGGTTTTCATACGAAGGCACGGACGTGATATGACTGGATACCACCAGCACCCCGCAATAGGACTCATCGAAAGCCACCTGTTCTCTGGCCTTGACGGTAATGACCTCTTTCTTTTCTTCCTGTAAAATTTTTTCTACCATATGGGCGGTCAATACACTGCCTACATCGCCTGCGTCGTAGAGAAGTACATATTTCTCCCTTTGCACGGCACTTCCGGGAACGCCCTGGCTTTTTCCAGAAATCAAAATTCGATTTTCCACGCGACTCCAATGAAGGAATCCATCCATTCGATTGTACTGAAAAAAACATCCCACCATGGCAGCCAGGCCAATCACCATATAAATCTGCTTTCTATTCATGACTGGCTTCCTCGATCCCAATAGCGAATCACTTGTAATGCTTTCTTTGACAGCACCAAAGAACTTTTCTTCATCTCTCCTATCATAGCCATCATAGCTTTTTTATCTTTAATCTTCTCATACCATTCTATATAGAAAAGAAAGGCCCTTTCATCCATGCCGAATTGTTTTTTATAAGCGGCGCACACCTTTTCCACTTCATCCCATTGTTTCTTTTGCATCCAAAGTCCATAGAGCTCCACGTAGGGTTCTTTTTCGCCCGGATCTCTTTGGATCAGTTTTTGTAATGTTTTCCTATACTGGTCCTCTTTCTCAGCAAAAGAAAAATGATCCATAAATTTTTGATGGGACAAATACTCTTTCAATAGAGAAGCATACTTCTGTAAGTTTTCCAGCGTTTCCTTCTCTTCTAAGTCTCGCTCTATTTCAATCAGGCGATTTTCTAAATTTTCCATCCGCGTAGTCATCATGGAAACCGCATAATATGACATTTCGCGGTCCTCATCATGCATAGCCGATAATAGGATATCCTGGTCAGACACCACATTCTGCTTGATAGATTCCGTAAAGAACTTCCGCTTTTTATATACATCATCCAACAAAAAAGCATCTCTCAAAGGAATCATGTCTTCATCATAGGGAATCTCGCCGAAAGATAGAACTTCTCTTTTCTTGGGTAACGGTGCCTGCTTCTCTACCAGCAAAGGATACCATATATCTGCCCCATGAAATACAATCCACAGACAGAGCCCACAGATGGGCAATGCCAGGACCAGCAACGTTTCACAGAAAGCCTGCCCCTTTCCCCATTTCCAAAAAGAAAAAGCTCCCACCAGAAAGGTCACCGCCAAATGCAGTACTATATATATGGCAAATACCATGGCCAATTACCTCCTGATACCATACGATTTCTCTCAGACCAAGGTTTCTCAGATTGCTCAGGATTCTTACGTTTCTCAGGTTTCCCGAATGAGATGATCCCCCTAGGGTAACTTGAGAGACCTTAGCAACTTGAGAAACCTGAATAACCTTTACAAAATAACCCCCACTTGCTCCAGTCTCTTTTTCACAATGTCTACCGCTTTTTCATCGGCGCCCAGTAAAAGGAGCTGCACATGGCCTTGCTCCATGCCTACATAATCATCGGGACGAATGACTTTCTGCAGCCGCGTGTCCAATTCTTCTAACGACAAAGGCTGAGAAGGTAAGGTTAATTTTTTAACCAATATCTTCCCCTGGATGCGGCCTCGTTCTTGCAGTGCTTCTACAATGCGATGAAATTCAGCTTCATTCAGGATGCGAGTGCCTTGCAAGTACCGTTTCGGTTCTATTTCTTCTTCATAGCGAAGAGCCCTGGCAATGGCATCAGAAATCAAACGGGCCGTAACGGACAGCAAGTTCTGTTCCGCCATAGACCATTGCTCAAGCGATAGGTCTCGCACTTCAATGAGAGCAATCACTTCTCCTTTGTACAAAATAGGCATGGCTAAATCCGGAGCATCTTTCATCAAATCCGTATTAGCAAACAGCTGATGGCTATCCATGATTTGCCGCAAATAAAAATGCTGACTAATTTCTTTGGACATACCCCCCAAGTCCGTATGGCCTACATGCATCTTGCAACGCATGAATTTTTTATTTCTACTCACTGCATAAATGGCCACATCGTGGACGCCCAAAATTTCTTCAGTCACCACACCGGCCTGGGTAAAAATATCTTCAATCTCTACCCGATCCAACCGTCGCATGAGCCGGTACATACGGCCCACCGTATCCTCACTATTGATAATTTGCCGATACAAAGTATCCTTTACAGCCACGCTTTCTTTAAACATGGTTTTCAGAAACTCATACTGCTCTTTCAGCTGAGAAATTTTCCATTGCAAAGAAGAAACCGTAAATGCTTTGGCATCTGCAAAATAACCAGTAAGCACTGCCACAAACATATAAGATGTCAAATGCAGCAAGTACTGGGGCATGTACAAAAGACTGACTAGCTCCATTCGATGCGAAAATAAAGAGCCACAAAGAATGATAGAAGAGAATAAAAAGGCCAGCAAAGCCTGTTTCTTCCCATACAAAATCCCCATAGCTCCGATATATACATAGTTGAAATCGGCCCTGGTCAGTTCATTGACCGGTGATCCATTCTGCCACCATGCTGCCAGCGCCATCAAAAGAAAACCTAAGCCGTTTTCTATGTAAGGCACCAATCCGTCTTTGAAAGCCTTCCGCTTTGCCAACCTTTTGGCTTCTTCCATTTTCTGTCGCTTTGTCTTTTCGTAAGCCAGAATCCATTCCTTGGTTTTCTCTATGCCAGCCCCCTCGACATAATGAGGTCGCCACCCCCAGGTTTCCTCCTGGGTCTGACTGGAAATAGAAAATGCACCCTGAAGACCTCGCTGCACCGCCTGGTAAATCGCAAAAACTAAATCACCGGTGTATAAAGCCGCCTGTTGCCGCAAAGTCACTTGCCACAGAAATTCATTTCCTGCACCGATTTTTTGTGCCAAAGAATCTTTTTCTGGATATAAACCGGGACCATACAACAAAGAAGTCTCCAACAGACAGCCGGTCATACCATATGTATCACAATAGGACAAGAAAAAATCCCTAGCCAAACGATAGCGTATACTTATATCTTTTTCCAGCTTTTGGGACTCTTCATGAAATAGTTGTGGCAATATAAAGACACACTGTTTCACCTGACACTGGTGACTCACCTCTAGCAGCTGTTGTAAATGAGAAAAATCCCCATTTCCGATTTCTTCACCTGCCATATACACCACACAAGATATAGCCTGTGCCTCTAGTTGTTTTCTCTCCTCATCGGGCGTTGCCGGACCATAGACGCCCCATCCTTCTTGCCAAAAACGGTGCTTAACCTCTGCTGGATCCCAGGCATCAAATCCAGAAAGCCATACATTCTTCTTACTTTCCATCTATCTGTCAATCTTTCTTTTTTGCTCGATTGTAAAAATAAACTAACATGTGTTTTCAGTAATTTAATACATCTACTATAAAATACCTGTTTTACAAAATCAACATCGACAACTCATTTTTTGTATTTATTTATAAACGTTAGAGAAACGCTGATGAATCAGCCACTATTCCACGCAAAAAAGATCGGAGATTGGGAACAGCATGTGCTAATTCCTAATCTCCAATCTTTTTCTGCTATAACAGTTATGATTTTTCTTAACAGATTTATTAAGCTACGGATTTGCGTTAGCAGGTATGATTCCGCTAGTAGTGCCAGGTTACTCAAGTTTCTAAGGGTTCTCAGGTTGCTCAGGTTCTCCGAATGTGCCAATAAACGCTAGCGTACCTCGTTCAGGGCCCCTTAGTACCCTGAGAATCTTCAGAACCTTTTCTCTCAACGGAATCATCCCATATTTCGTTTAACGGAGTAGCATTGCCCCCCAATAGGCCAATTACTTATCTTCCGGGAATGGCGGCCAGCCCATTTCTTTGCCACCGATGATATGGGCATGGAAATGGAATACAGACTGTCCTGCTTTTTCGCCGGTATTCATGATCAGACGGAAACCATCTTCTTTGAGTCCTGCTTCCAAAGCAATTTTCTTTACTACCAGGAAGAAGTCTGCAAAGTTTTTGTTGTATTCTTCATCAAAAGCCAGGATATTATCTACATGTTTCTTTGGAATCACCAGGATGTGAACCGGTGCACATGGTTCGATATCTTTGAAGGCAAACCAGTTATCATCTTCATAGACTTTGGTGCTCGGAATTTCGCCGGCAGCGATTTTACAAAAAATGCAATCTGACATAATGATGTCCTCCTCTTTAAATATAATTGAGTGACTGGTAGCTAGGGATTAGTAGCTAGGCCCTAGGGATCGGATAAGGTTATTATTCTGCCAGCTTCACTAGGGAAACACTGATTTAATCATTATCTGAAATTATTCTTGGATTTTTATTCAAAGCGAGGAAAGGAAATCCGCGAATAGCAAGCTATTTAAGGATTTTCTTGACTATGCTTTGGATAAAAATCCATATAATTTCAGATGCCTTGATTAAATCAGCGTTTCCCTAGAGACAATAGCGTAGTACAGGCTAGCATCAAGGTTAAAAAGGTTATGAAAGGTTATGGTTATTCCCATAACCTTTTTATAACCCTTTTAACCTTAACACTAGCGTCCTCTTACCTTATGGCCTCATGCGGAATCAGCAGAATAATAACCTTATCACTAATCCGTCTCATCACTTGGATACGACCCCTTCCATCCCCTCTTCCGTAATGGTATCAATCAAAACCGGATACATATGACCGCGCTCGATGCCTTCTGATTTGATGGTGACGCGGATGTATTCATCGGTGAGACCTTCATAGTAACCATTCTTGATTTCTTCGGCCAGTACGTGCACCACTTGGCCCAGGAATTGAGAGCGGTACGCTTTGGCGATATCTTTTTCCAGGGCCTGTACGCGATGGACTCTGTCCTTTTTCACTTCATTGGATACCTGGTTCGGATAGGTAGCCGCCGGAGTGCCGGTACGCTGGGAATAGGGAAATACGTGAATCCCAGAAAATTGAATTTCTTTCAATGTTTCCAATGTTTCCTGGAAATTCTCTTCTGTCTCTCCGGGGAATCCTACGATGAGGTCCGTGGTCAGTGCGAGGCCTGGGATTTTTTCCCGAAGTTCTGCGATCAGTTTCTTGTATTGAGGCAAACGATAGTGGCGGTTCATGCCCCGAAGCACGCTATCAGAACCAGATTGAATGGGCAGATGCAAATGGCGGCATACTTTCGGTTCGTTGTGAATGATTTGAATCAATTCTTCCGAAAGTTCTACCGATTCGATGGAGCCCAAACGGATGCGAAGCAGGTCTGGAATTTTGACCAGTTCTGCCACTAAGGTAGAAAGCGATGTCCCATCATGAAGATCTTTTCCGTAGTTCCCCAAATGAATCCCGGTCAGCACCACTTCGCGATATCCACGAGCCACCAGTTTTTTGATTTCTTCTACGGCGTCTTTCTGCAAGCGAGATTTCAAACGACCTCTGGCATAGGGAATGATACAGAAAGTGCAATAGTTGTCACAGCCTTCCTGGACTTTGATGAATGCACGGGTCTTGACCTCTCCTTCTGGGTCGACTTCCATATTTTCAAAATCCTTGACTTTCATGATATCCACCACTTCGTTGAGTGGCTTATCACTGTGTTTTGCTTCTTCTACATACTGCACGATCTGGGACCGGTTCTGATGCCCTACGATGACATCAACGTCTCCCATTTGTTCAAATACTTCCGGTGCCAACTGGGCGTAACAGCCCGCTACGGCAATGATAGACTCCGGATGGGCCCGGCGAATACGGCGCACCATCTGCCGAGATTTTCTGTCTCCCACACTGGTGACAGAGCAGGTATTGATGACGTACACATCGGCGTCATCCCCTTCTGCCTGGCTATACCCATTTCTGATAAATAGGGTACGCATAGCATCACTATCATACTGATTGACCTTGCAGCCAAGAGTGATGAAGGATACTGTCTTTTTTTGTTGTAAATTATTCTTTTCCATAGTTTGTATTATAGCATAATAGAAAGCAGTTGGCAGTACATAGTTTATAGTTGGCAGGTAGCAGTTAACTGTCATCGACTATCGGTTATCGATTGAGTGCCTACCACGACCTTCCAACAGCAATCTGTTAACTGCCACACAAAAATACACAAATTGACGATATTATGATAGTATTTTGCTATTTTTTATCTATTTTCTTCATATCAGATGATATTATAATAAATTACCAAATAAAATTTTTATTCATCTATACGAAGAAAGGATATGTATAATGAAACTTCTCAGTTACCAAACATTATTTGCGGCCTGTCATTTCTGTTCTGATATCAACCAAAGTGCATTGGCTGCGGTACTCCCCTTCCTCATTGCTGCCCATCATTATGACTACACGACGGCGGCGATGCTTGTCATGGCTTCCAATATCATCGGTTCTTTGATTCAGCCATTGTTAGGCACATTGTCAGATAAACACAGCTGGCCTTGGATTATGCCATTGGGCCTTCTTTTAGCTGGCGGTGGTATGGCCTTGACCGGTGTTATTTCCAATTTCTATCTTCTATGCCTTGTCACCATGATCAGTGGCATCGGGGTTGCCATGTTTCATCCTCAATGCGCCCTATTGGTGAATCGTGTTTCCACCGATACCAATCGTGGTATCAGTCTTTCCGTATTTTCTTTCGGTGGAAATATGGGATTCACCTTTGGCCCGATCATCATTGGTAGTTCCATCCTCTGTTTTGGCCTCCCAGGTACTTTGGTATTTTTCATTCCAGAAATACTGATTGTCAGCATGTTGCTTTATTTTTACCCTACACTGAAAAGAATCAGTGCGAAACCGAAGCAGGCAAAAGCAAATGCAAAAGAAAAATCTGCGGCACCAGACCAGTGGAATTCCTTTTATAAATTGTCATTTGTGGTTATCGGCCGCTCCATTATTTTCTACGGTGTCAATACGTTCCTCGTGTTATACTTGATGCAGCATTTCTCTTTTTCCGAAGGGGCTAGTAATGTGATGCTTTCCCTGTACTATGGCATTGGCGCTATTTCTACTTTGCTTGGTGGGAAATTGGGAGACACCTATGGGTACCGCCAGATGGCACAGATTGCCTTTGCGCTTTTCTTCCCTGCGATTTTGCTCTTCGCATGTACTTCTGAAACATTCCTTGCCATCCCAGCTCTGCTTCTGATGGGATCTGCCATTTGCCTTTCTTACAGTCCTCTTGTTGTATTGGGGCAGCAATACCTCCCCAATCAAGTGGGACTGGCTTCAGGCATTACATTGGGATTGGCTGTCAGCATTGGTGGTATCACCGCCCCCTTATTGGGAAAAAGTGCTGACCTTTGGGGACTTTCTTCTACATTTCTCCTCATTTCCCTGCTTTCTCTCTTACCACTTGGCATGACATTCTTTTTAAGTAAGCCAGTCAAGAAGGATTAAGGATTTGGGATTTGGGTTTGTGGTTTAGAAATATAGTAACTACTTGTTAATTCCAGTTTCAACTAGAATACAATTGAATCAGCACTTGTTGCAGGTTGTTGGTTGTTGGTTGTTTAAGCCAAACAACTAACAACCAACAACAATGCCTGTACAGGACTCTACACAATAGCCCATATTCCTATGGGCTTGAATACCAAATTCACTGCACATATTCGGTAAATATCGGGCGTATGCATTATCGAGTGCCCTCACTATTTGCCAATTACGAAAGGAGACATCTGATGGAAACGTATCTCAACTCTGTCAATTTGAAAGCAGATACAGACTTTCCTCTCATTGTGGCAGACGGTGACAGAAATCACATGTCCCCTCGTACGCCTGGATTTCATGTATTTCATCATCACGTAGACTTTCAATTTCTCTTGGTAGAAAAAGGCGACCTGTTGGTAAAAACGTTGGACAAAGAAGTATCTATCCATGAAGGCCAATGGATTTTTATCAACAGCGATGTGGTGCACCTGGTGCTTCATGGCCCTACCTGTCATAACAAAAGTTTCATTTTTCCAAAGGAAATGGTAAGTTTTTATGCAGGCAGCCCCTGCGAAGCACAAGTAGCTTCTTTTATTTCTTCTGCCCCTTCGATGTATGTATCTACCTCCCAACAATCTTGGTGTACCACCGTAAAAGAACTACTATCCACGCTGGCCCACATTTATGAAACAGAAAAAGATTCCCCCTATTACGCCTATCATCTGTTGGCCAATCTCTCCTTTTTATGGTTCCAATTTTCATCCCACGTAGAATCTCCTCCTCAGGTCGTACAAACAGAAAACACCAGGCGAATGGAACTATTTCTTTCTCACATAGAAGCCCATTACGCGGAGCCCCTCACCTTAACAGATATCGCCAATAGTGCCAGTGTCAGTCCTTCGGAATGTCTTCGTTGCTTCAAAGCCCTGATGCACACCACGCCTCACCAATATCTCATCGAGTACCGGTTATCCCGAGCGGCCAAGCTTTTAAAAGAAACGGATCTACCTATTACAGATATTGCCTTTTCTGTAGGTTTCCACCAAATCAGTCACTTTGGTGCCTGGTTCAAAAAGAAATTGGGCATATCCCCCAGGGACTATCGAAAATCCACTCAAAGCAAACAATAAACAAGAAAGGGACGAGCGATGTATTTTACCTATGGAGAAACCGAACTTTCCTATCTAAAGAAAAAAGACAAACGTCTTTGCGAAATCATTGACCGCATTGGACATATCCATCGCGAAGTAGATCCAGACTTATTTGCCTCTGTGGTCCACCACATCATCGGACAACAAATTTCAAACAAAGCGCAGGTAACCATTTGGCAGCGGATGCAGGATACACTAGGAGAAATCAAAGGGGAAACCATTTTGAACGCAGGTATTTCCAATCTGCAAAAACTAGGCATAAGCGCCCGAAAGGCGGAATACATCACTGATTTTGCACAAAAAGTCCACACCCATGCATTTGACCTGGAAATGGTGCAGCAGATGACCGATGAAGAGGCTATCCAAAAATTAAGTACTTTGAAAGGAATCGGTATCTGGACAGCAGAGATGATTCTGCTTTTCTGCATGCAACGACCTGATATTTTCAGCTACAATGACCTTGCTATCCACCGCGGGCTACGCATGGTGTACCATCACCGGCAGATTGATCGTAACCGTTTTGAGAAATATCGCCGCCGTTTCCATCCCTATGGTAGCGTGGCAAGTTTGTACCTTTGGGCCGTAGCAGGCGGTGCTATACCGGAACTAAAAGATTATGCCCCTAAGAAAACCAACCGGAGAAACAGCCAATGAAAGATAAAATGACTTGGATACAACAGAACGCGCCTTGTTATCTGTACGAAAAAGATAGCATCATCGAAAATTGTCATGCCTTATTGGACGCTATACCGGACGTGCAATTCCTATATTCCATCAAGACAAACCCATTTGCGTCCCTACTAAAAACCATTGCCCTTCAGGGATTTGGCGCCGACGCAGCTTCCGCTAACGAAGTATGGCTGGCACAAAAAGCAGGTATTTCCAGTGATAAAATTTATTATTCGGCGCCGGGTAAAACCATGGCGGATATAGAAAAAATCTGGGGCCAATGTGCAATCATTGCCGATAGTCTTTCAGAACTTCAACGGTTGGAAAAGTGTGCAAAGCACAAAAATGAATCGGTCCAAGTGGGTGTACGAATTAACCCTAATTTTTCGATGACCGATTCCTTCCCTGTATCCAGTAAATTTGGTATTGACGAAAATCAGTTGATGACAACCAATCTGTGCTTCCCCCATTTGAAAATTACAGGCATCCATGTACATCTACGTTCGCAAATCTTAGATACAGATACGCTATGTCGCTACTATCATAACTGTTATAGCCTGGCCGAACGTATCAATCAGTTACCTGGAGTGGAAATCCAATGGATTAACTTCGGCAGCGGTATGGGAACTGTCTATGATGCCTCCAAAGAAAAACCACTGGCATTGCATACGCTAGGACACACCTGGCAGGCACTGCAAGCGAAAAATAACAACAGTTTGCGAGCAAAATTCATTTTGGAAACAGGACACTTTGTTGTTTGCCATGCAGGTACCTACTACACCAGAATTGTAGATCGTAAGATTTCCTGTGGAAAAACGTATCTTGTGGTGCAGAATGGGATGAATGGCTTCATGCGTCCTGCCATAGCAGAATTACTGCGCCAAAATGTAGGAACATTTCCCCCAAATGGACAAGAACCATTCTATACCACGGCTGCCCAATGCCAATTTCGTATCTTAGGGCGAGAGGAAAATGACGAAACCGTGGATATTGTAGGAAACCTGTGTACCGCATTGGATGTGATGGCCAAAGATATCACACTTCCTCACGCAGAAATCGGCGACATTCTCATGGTTTCCAATGCAGGAAGTTACGGTTGTACCTTGACGCCATTGCTATTTTCCAGTCAAGAACCGCCGAAAGAAATTTTATGGGAAAAGAAATAAACCTATGCACCATATCTACAGAAACTAGGGAAACACAAAATTCCATTTTCATAACCAAAAGAGGACAATGAAATGTGATTACACTTCATTGCCCTCTTTTTCATTTTTCCTAGGGAAACACTGATTTAATCGTTATTTGGAATTATTCTTGAATTTTTATTCAAAACGAGAAAAGGAAATCCGCGAATAGCGAGCTATTTAAGGATTTTCTTGACGATGCTTTGGATAGAAATTCATATAATTCCAAATTCTTTGATTAAATCAGCGTTTCCCTAGTCACTCTTTATAACCAACTGCTAACCATTTCAGACACGACAAAAGCACGGATAGAAATCCGTGTGGAATTGCCAGGGAGAGGTCACCATGAATACGGCGAAGGCGCATGCCAGATGGGAAGATTGGTGAAATCAGGTACTTTTGCTATTAAGATAAGCGAAACCTCAGATGATTTCTGTTGCGGCAACGTTTCAGAGTTTGCTGACGCAAATCCTTAACATAACAGCAGTGTCTGTTTCTCTCTGCCCAAGGGCGCTCCAAACTGGTCGTCAAAGTCAGCCATCTATGGGAAATATAACGGAAAGTCCGTGTTTTTGTCTTGTGGGTCAAGCTGGTTGTTGGTTGATGGTTGCTTGTTGTTAGGGGCTAGCGTAATTTTACCGGTGGATACCTTTTACTTGAAATACCGCTAGCAAGTATTTCCTGTAGAAAGGTCCCAGATAAAATTATCCTAACAACAAAACCATCAACCAGGAGAGGACAGATGTCAAACTTCTTGATCACGTTTCGATATCTATTTCCATTGCCTCTAGAGTTCATTTCAATGGATACAGATAACCAAGTCGTCCTAGGTAGAAGTTTTGATTTTTCCCCTCCATATATTAACATTGCAGAAGTGGTGAAAAATCACAACATCTTTTTTCAAAATCTTTGAAATTTTTTGCCCTCCATATATTAAAATTGCATCAGCCCTTCAAAACCATACCCTCTGAAATTATGTTCGTAATTAGTGGCTGCTCGTTAATACACTTTTCTAAAAACAACATCTGCTCCCAAATCGGAGCAAAAATCGGCCCATTTTTCG
>CAKQBK010000007.1 GCA_934216155.1 uncultured Dialister sp. | reverse complement strand
CGAAAAATGGGCCGATTTTTGCTCCGATTTGGGAGCAGATGTTGTTTTTAGAAAAGTGTATTAACGAGCAGCCACTACATAAAGAAGCATGGAAGTCCCATTTAGTGCCAATTCCTGATGTACAGCCTGTGACGACCGAGCCTAGAGCCAGGGAAACGCTGATTTAATCAAAGAGTCTGGAATTATATAAATTTTTATCCAAAGCATCGTCAAGAAAATTCTTAAATAGCTTGCTATTCGCGAATTTCCTTTCCTCGCTTTGAATAAAAATTCAAGAATAATTCCAAACCATGATTAAATCAGTGTTTCCCTAGTACATCTTTCGGGATATATGAAAAGCGCTGCTGCCGATTCATGGGGGTTATCATTATGGCAGCAAAGCGTCCATGCTTCTTTGTGGTGGAAAATTTTTTTCAAATCGTGTAAAAATGAAAATTTTTCCGATTCTATTACCAGAAGGAAAAATTGGAAGCAACTCCTTTATGAAAATATTTTTTATAAAAAGGTGTGCCAAAGACAATCCTTCCTATCGTACTTACTGGAAAGAAAAATGAGACTTTCTGCGCAAACCGAAACTTCTGGAACGACTTCTGATCTTCTTTATATTTAATCCATGGAGAAGAAGAGCATAGGAAGGGACAGAAACGACGGTGGATATCCGAAGCCCTATTTTCACGTTCCCTCCTCCAAGTGGCCATAGGATGAGACAATGAGTACAAAAAAACAAAATAGGTACAGTGACCGCTTTTTACAAGCACTTGCTATACGAGACTCTCTTGGACACCGTTTATATCCATCCCGAGAAATGTGCTGGTGCCTGATTTCTTGGTTTCTCCAGATAGAAGTCAAAAACCAAAGCGGGAGCTGTGCCTTTTTGTGGTGGGATAAATGCAATGAGGAATTTGGAATGAGAAATTAGGAATGGTGGTGGCGGCGCACATAATTTGGAAGCGCCGTTTTTTATTTTAGGAAGGAATCGGTAGCTAGGCCCTAGGGATTAGGAAATACAAATTACTTGCATAAATTATGCTGCAATTACCTATCAATGATAGTTTCGAGGGACATCGTCTCCATCGGGGGGATGTCATTAATTTTATAAAATGGTATAAAAGATTAGCGTCATTTTGACCGGACGTATTCGTGCTTGATGATATAGAAGGAATGAAACGCGATGTGTAGGAGAGTGGAGAATGTTAAGCACTAGCGGGAAGGGCTTTCTGTATCAAATCATAACGGTGAGATAATATATCGAGCAAAGCGAGATGTGCAACTCTATCGAGTTGTCATGATATGTGTCATCTAGCCCTTACCGTTAGTGCTGAACATTCTCCACTCAGAGATCCAAATCCATTTATACTTTCTTCGTCATTTCGCACGAATGCGATCGGCCCCCATGACGCTACGATGAAATCTTTCGTGTCTATTGGAGCAGTAACGGATTGGTTATTTGCTTTAAATAGTGGTTGGTCCTTAATTCATGCAGACTGTGTCTATTGAAAAATATGGCGTAAAATCTTGAATGAATTATGCACCGGTTTATGCTGAATATGGTAAAATTCTTTTCCTGTAGTCAATCACTATGTATATAAATGGTAGTCTTACTAGCGTGTGGCCCCTTGGAGAAGGGGCGGCGAAGCCGGGGATAGAAATGGCCCGAAGGGACATAATTAGCACTAGCGGATGATAGTTCATGTTTGGCTATGAACAATGGATTTTATCCCGCTAGAAGCGTCTATCCCCCTTGTATTCCCCCTTCTTCAAGGGGGAACGAGTTTTATACCACTTGTGTAACACAGTAAGAATGCATACTTCTTATCTATTAAAAGTGAATTATTGACCAGCTACTAAATACCATTGGAGGCCAAAGTATATCAATGTAAAATAATATACTCTGGGGGAAAAAGTTTGAACTTTTAAAAGAAAATATTTCTACAACGCCAATTCTTGTCATACTAAGCTGGTATAATAAAGAAAATAAAAAGAGCCGGAGAAAGGAGGCAGAACGGCTCATGACCGGAGTATAAATATAGTCAAGTAGGAGAGGAGTTTTTACCATGAATTGTCCGCACTGTGGAAAGCCTGTCATTGAAAGTGATGCATTTTGTAGAAATTGTGGAACCCAATTGCCTAAAGAGCAACCGGTCTCTGCTAATGGATTTATAGGAAATGAAATACCGGAACCGGTAACAAATTCTATACCAAAGAGAGAAGAAACTTGGCAAGAAAAATATCTGACCGCCGATGGACGGCTCAATCGGAAGCCATATATTCTTCGCAGTTTATTTTTAGGCGTTATATCATTTGTTGTTTCCTTTGTCATTGTGCTTCTGGCTGGGACGGCTAGTACGGACGGTGTCAGAATTGTATTACAGTTACTCTTTGCCGTGCCGGGGGTCATGCTTGTGATTCGTCGTTTACATGATTTGGGACACTCTGGCTGGTGGTGCCTTTTGGGATTGATTCCGCTTGTCAATTTGATTTTAGGAATTTATCTCCTATTTTTCAAAGGAAATACAGGACCAAATCGTTTTGGCCCGGATCCGTTACAGTAGAGTGTACTCTGTTGATACTAGTGAGAAGGAATAAAATAAGTCCTATGGCATGTTGAGGACGGGGAGAGGAAAGGATAATATTTGCTATTATGCCATTTGATGATGAAGCCCTAAATTAATTATTTATATGGCTCGTAGTAACGATTCTTATTAATTGGCTGTACAGTGATTGAAGATTTTATTGTTTTTTGATACCAACATTCTGTAATAAGGATGTTGGTATTTTTATATGAAACAGTGAGTGACGCTCGAAAAGTTTATATCGAAAAAGAAAAAGAAGATTTCTTTTTGTAACATACATGATATAATGAATTTACAATATAGAACTCAATGGATTAGGAGAAATCTATCGTAACAAGAAATGGAGAATGAGTATGGAAGCCTTTATCAAGTTTATGACTGCATTTGCTAGTTCTTTTTGGAATTGGCTGTTTATTGTCGCCTTCATTGGAGCAGGTCTGTATTTCTATCGCCAATTTATGGCACGTATATCTGGAAAGATTAATCAGCTGGAACAGAGTAAAGCCATACTTGACAAATATAATGCGGAAAATATTCATTTTAACTATGAGCCATTCAAGGCAGAAGTGAAAAAAGATGAATTGTTGGCTGGGCCATGGGCGAAATATGAAAAGACAATTCTCGTTGATGTGCATCACAATCCATCTATGGTGTATTCTACGGTAGATGCAGAAGAATACTTTAATGCAGCCAATTTGTCTGGTGGGATGAATGTCAGCTATTTGTCTGGCTTTGCTGGTGTTTTCACAGGCATTGGTATTTTGGGGACCTTTTTAGGTTTGACTGTTGGGTTAGCAGGCATCGATACGACCAGCACCAACACGCTGTCATCTAGTATCAGTTCTTTGCTGAGTGGTATGAGTACCGCTTTTGTTACCTCTTTATTTGGAATTGTTTGTGCGATTCCATGCGGTTACTTCTATAGTAAACAAATGGAAACGTTCAGGGGGAAAGTGGCTCAGGTGGCAGAACAATTGGATTCCATTTTTGTTAGAAAGAACCTGGAAGCTATCATGATGGATCAAGTGGCTGAAAATCAGGCACAGCGGGTGGCCTTGGAAAGCCTTAGTACGGACATGGCTAATGCCATTTGTGGACAACTTCCAGATATCTTAGGTCGTATTGCAGATAGAATCGATAGTTCTTTACAGGGGAATTTAGGAAACTTATCAACAAAATTGGATGCACAATCTAGCGAACTCCAAAAACAAACTACACATTTAGCTAATGTAGACAAAGCGTTGTCCGGTGGTGCATTAAGTACAATTTCTGATGTATTTAAAGGAGCTACCGAGGGTGGTATGGCAGATTTAAATGGTTCTTTGACGATTTTAGCCACGAATTTAAATGGCGTAGCTAAGAAACTTGATGAAATGATAAAACTGTATAAAAAGACTGGTGATGATGCTAATAAAGAAATGATAACAGCGGTAAAGAATGCGGTAGAACAGTTAAATCAGACAACTAAAGATATCATGGGAAGTTTAACCGAAGAAATGGATGCTAATATTGCAAAAATGACTGCATCCATGAACAGCATGAAAACAACTGTGGAAGAGATTTGCAACAAAATGGGAAAACAATATAGAGATATTAGTTCTGATACAGGGAACACAATTATTACAGTTAATAATACGATAGAGGAGCTAATGACAAAATTAAGTGAACAGATGGAAAAAATGCAGGAAATGCTCAATAAGCACGAAGAAAAATTCCAAAAGACTTTAGATGATATGAAAAAAGCTGTGGATTCTTCTAGTGTAGTTGTCGATAAAGCTGGTGAGGCGGCTAAAACATTTGACCAGACCATTGATCATACTAGTGAGAGACTTGAAACAGCAGCTACTACAGCTGCCAACGCTATTGAAGGATCTGCAGAGCCACTTAAAGCAGCCGTACAGCCACTACAACAGTCTATTGCTGAGATGGCTGATAATATGAAGACCCTCAAAGCATACAATGAAAATACTGTTGCGACTATGGAACAGATGAAATCTATGGTTCATGATAGTGAAGAGGCTTCTCGTGATATTCAGAACGCTTTGCAGGTGGCAGAAAACTTTTGGAAAGCGTATGAAACACATTTCAATGGTGTCAATGAAGGTATGGCACGTATTTTCAAACAATTAGAAGAAGGGCTGGATGGTTATAATCGCGTGACCAATGAAGGATTAGAGAAGAAATTACAATTATTTGATAAAAGTATGGCAACGGCTATTGGAAAACTTGCAGCTTTACATCAAGAACAAAATGAGCTGTTAGATGATTTGAATGATGCTTTGAATCGTACAAGAAGATAAAAGGTAAGGTATGGCAATGCGGCGATTTCATACAATTCAGGGATTACCTGAAAATAAAGAAAGTGCTTTTACTTTGTCCATTAGTGATTTGATGGCAGGGCTTCTTTCCGTATTCATTCTTGCAGTGTGCTATTTCATGCTTAATTTAGGGCAAGTGAAAGAGCAATATACAGGGAATATGGAGATGCGTGATGATATGCTAGAAGAAATAAAAATGGAACTAGATAAAAGAGGAACGACTGTTATTATTGATAAAAAACAGGGGGTTCTTCGCATTGAAGGCGATTTTCTTTTTAACACAGGCGAGGCTCATGTCAAAGAAAGTGGACGACAGGATATTTTAAATTTGGCTGATGTGTTGTATCAAGTACTTGATAAAGAACACTATAAAAATGCGGTTGAAACTATATTTATCGAAGGCCATACAGATAATGTAGATATCGAAACACCGGAATTTCCATCCAATTGGGAGTTATCTACCCAGCGTGCGATTAATACATGGAAATTAATGTATCAAGAAGGCCCGGCATTGGATGAAGAAAAGAACAATAATGGAGAACCTATTTTTTCATGCTCTGGCTATGCAGATACTCGGCCTATCGCTGATAATGACACGGAAGAAGGAAGGCAGGCGAACCGGCGCATTGCTTTACGCTTTACCATGATGCCACCTGTAGATGAGTCTAAAGAGGCTAAATAGGTTTAGTAAGCGTGAAGCGATACTTGAGTGGTATGTTTCTAAAAAGAAAGCAGGTGCCTTATTATGGCTGGAACTGATCAAGGGGCTCACAAGAAAAAAGGCATTCTTCAAGAAGTGCTAAATCCTGAATCCACTGAATCTTTTTGGACAACGGTGACAAGATATTCTCCACAACGGAATGAGAAGGTCAAAGAAAAATGGAATGCTTTAAAAGTAGATGAAGTGAAGGAAAAAGCTGTTCTGATAGATATAGGACCAGTACAACCGCCAAAATCAGTGGATTTGGAAAAACTTCTGAAAAAAGTCAAAGATGTGTATGTGGGAAATTTACCTAACTTATTTACAAGAAGAGAAATTAGAAATTTTCCGTTTATTCTTCTTCATGTTGGTAATTCTATGGCATTGCTGCGATTCATGTTGAACTACATTGAATTAGGGAAAATCATGACTTTTGGTCGTGTTCGTTCTGTCTATTTCAACGAATATAAGAAGAATGATCCCTTGGTGGAAGAAGTGAGAAAGCGGCTTCTGGTACAGCTTCAAAGCGATAATCGAACAGCAGAAATGAATTCCTTTCTAAAAAATGCTCCGTTTTTGTTAGAGAAAGAGGGCACGGAGGACTTAGGAAAGCGATTTCTTGACAATGGAATTGGAAAGACTTTGAGTACGATAGGTTTTCCAGATATGCTTTCCCGTTCTGATTTTGTGGTTGTTGCTATTCTAGATGCTTTCAATGCGGTAAATGAAAAACTGTTAGACGATAAAATGAAATTATTGAAGGAACTTGTCAAGTATCCTAAAGGACATATTTACCGTGAGCAATTTCCTTTTGTTATTGGTCCTTTAATTATAGAAATCCAGAAATCTCACAGCTCTCTAAAAAAAGAGCTAATGGATATGATTTACAAGAATATGGGGGATCCTAGAGGTATTAATGAAAGATGGGTTCATGTGCCGTTAGAAGCTAAGAAGATATATACACATTGGCTGGTTGAAAATGATTTTACAGCGTTCTTTTCGTTAATTGAGCGAACGGCTAGTCTTACAGATGATGGCGATCGAATGTGGAAATATCGGCAAGCTTTTTGGAATGCGTATTTAGATGAAATTGATGAGTCACGTATTATTTTAGGGGATGCTGCTAGGCAGGAGTTGTATAGGAATAATAATATAAAATTAACGAATTACGATATTTTAGAGGGGCAATCTTGGAATACAAGCCTTTTAGCGTTTAATATAGGTAGGTATACATTTATAGAAGTTAGTCATAATGGTTCGTTACGTGTATTTGCAAATGGGAAAGCACCTGTAAAATTTAGTCCGGTAGAACAACATCGTCGTGTCAATTATAGCAGTATTACAAGAGCTAGGTGTGATGCCAAGTTTACGCACTTTTATACTACCAATGGTGCGATTTGGAGACCTAAAGTACGCGACTGGATTTCTCAATATTGTGGGATTTGGCGAGATGAAAGCCAATGGAGGTAACCATGCTAGAACCATCCTATTGGACATGTACAGAAAAAGGATATCGTTTTCATTGGGAAAAAGAAAGTCCTCAGTGGGAAGATATCCGTACAGAATTAGATATGCTGATGATAGAAGGGAAAGTAGCCAAAGAAGGGGAATCTTATATGGTTCCTCATACTTTGGCTGCTTCTTTTTCGCGTGATGAAAGAGATCTTTTGACCCTTCCGGAGATATTTCCTTATCAAATTTTTGTGGATAAAGAAAATCTATTGCAAAGCAATCGGTTTCGCTTTAAAGTACAATTTTTAAAAGGCAATGGGACTCCGTTTGTCAATCCGAAGGTCATTGGCTCTTTGATTCAAATCAATCAGGATTTGCAGTTCATGTGCAATACGGCGCAGTACAATATTTTGCAGGCAGCCAAGTCAGGCAATGAAAGTGTAGTATCTTTATCGGATAGAAACGATATCCAGTCCAGTAACATGCGACATGTGGCACAGATTAAGAAAAATGCCGATGCAGTTGATGCAAAGTTGGATGGCTACCTGGATAAAACGAAAGTGGTAGCTGCTGACAGGTTAAATATTTCTGTGCAAAAAGATACTGATGGGACGTACTATGTAGAACCAGTCCTTTTGGATGAAGAGGGAAAGCCAGTTGATTCACAGAAAGAAAAGGATTTTGCCAAAACATTCAAAACACTTCGAACTGTAAAACCGGTCTATCAAGGTAAAGATGGTACCTATTATGTGTTTGATACAGAGCAGACCGATGGACTGAAAGCGATTAAAGAGAAGAGAAAACTGAATAAAGAAGAAGCCAAGAAAGTTTTATTAGGACGGTCACAAATTTTTACCTCTCAGGCGTTTGATTTCAATCGAGAGGATTATTCTGACCGTGTCATTGGGTATGAGCAGTTTATTAAGAAAAATTATCCTTATTTGAAAGCAATTGAAGGAGGCTGGTTGCCACCAGAAGGAGAGTTACGATTTGAGGGACCGGAAGGAATCTCTTCCGATGAGCCCATGATTACTATTACTAACATAGAGGATATCAAAAGAAAACTGAACCAGGCAGTGGCCAACGGCGAGACCTATATTATTCATGAAGGGAAAAAGTACCCTATAGATAAAGTAAAGGCAGCCATTGATAAATTTCAAGGAGAAGTTCCCCAAGAAGGAGTGCCCCAAGGAGAGAAAGGCACAACAGTGGATCATGGGCTTTCTTCCCAAAATGAAACGGACAGTTTAATTATTGATGATAATATAGAAGATGGAAAATATAACAAATCTACGGAAGAAGAAAGGAATAGACGTGCATGGGCCCGTGGTAACCAAGTGGGATCGTCATTTTCTGTAGAGCGTATTTCTGATGGATTAGAAGACAGAGTGACCCCATTCTCTTATCAGCAGAAAGGTGTGCAATGGATGGCGACCAACTGGAAAAATGGCTATCGTGGCGTGCTTCTGGCAGATGATATGGGCTTAGGGAAGACGCTACAGACCTTAGGTTTTATTTCTGGACTGAAAACTTTTTATGGAACGAAAGATATGCCATCAGTTCTGATTGTAGCACCGGTTTCGCTTTTGGCAAATTGGAAGCTGGAATATGAAAAATTTGTAAAAACAGGAATCTTTGAGGAGTTGGTGCCCTTATATGGCAATGAAATGAAGAAAATCGGTACAGATTCTTCTTTATTGGTCGATTTTTCTGCAGTTGCCAAGAATCGTATCGTGCTGACTTCTTATGAAACGCTTCGTAAATATGACATCAGTTTTGGTCGGATTGATTGGTCTGTCATGGTGCTGGACGAAGCACAAAAAGTGAAAAATCCGGCTTCTTTGATTACCAACTGCGTGAAGTCTATGAAATATGATTTTGGCATCGCTATCACGGGCACTCCAGTGGAAAATGCATGGGTGGACTTGTGGAGTATTATGGATTTCGTGGATCCAGGAAGGCTGAAGGGACTCAAGTCTTTTTGTGGGATATATCAAAATCAGTTGAAGCATTTGAAAGGCGATGTGGAAGCCATCGAGCAATTGGGGGAACAGCTGGAAGGAGAGCTGAAACCTCTTTTCTTGCGGCGGCAGAAGGTGGATCACTTAGAAGGACTTCCTAAAAAGACCATACAGAAGATAACCATTCCTATGCCAGAGGAACAGCAGAAGGCGTACGAAAAGGTCATCCAGTGGGGGATTAAGAAAGGAAAGAAGATGGGAGAGGCGTTTAAGGTGATTGCCGCTCTTAGGGATACATCTCTATTTCCTCATTTGTCATCGTATAATGATGGAAGTTTTATGCATATGAGGCCCCAAGACTTTTTCTATTCTTCTGCTAGATTGCAGGCGGTTTGGAGAATTCTATTTCAAGTCAAAATGAAAGAGGAAAAGGTTCTCATTTTTGTGACCAGCAAACGGATGCAGCGGGTATTGAAATATTTCTTGGAAAAAGCCTTTGGTATTTCTATCCAGCCACCTATCAATGGGGAATTGAATGGAGAACTCAGGCAGCGTATCGTGGATACCTTTAATGCCAAAGAGGGGTTTGCCATTTTGATTCTTTCGGCAGAAGCAGGGGGCGTGGGATTCAATATCACAGCGGCCAATCATGTGATTCACTTGAGCCGTTGCTGGAATCCGGCTAAAGAGGATCAGGCTACAGACCGTGTGTATCGCATTGGACAGCAAAAGGAAGTGCATGTGTACCTTCCTATTGCTGTGTGTCAGGATAGGAATGTAGTTTCTTTTGATGAACGATTGGACCAACTTTTGGAATTCAAACGAAATTTAAGTCGAAGTGTGGTATTTCCTACTGGCGATTCTGCAGAGGATGGATATCAGCTTTTTGGAGAACTGATTCCCTCTGCGGCAGGAAATGTAGCAGAGTCCGGCGGGGCTGTCTATGGAGCAGGAACGTCTTATTGGACGATTTCTGATGTAGACCGGATGAAGGGAGAAATCTTCGAACATGTGGTGACCCAGTTGTATGATGCGATTCTTGGATATTCGGCAGAGCAGACGCCTATTAGAAATGATTATGGGGCCGATGTAATCGTGTATTGTGATAACCATAAAAAAACGGGCCTATTGATTCAGTGTAAGCAGACAGCATCAACGGATAAAAAGATGTCTCCTGAGGGAGTGGAACAGATTTGTAGTGCTATTTCGTTTTATGAAAAGCAAAGAGGTTATAGATTCAAAGGTGTGGTTATTACCAATGCCTCTGATTTTACACCCAATGCGAAAGAAAGAGCAGAAGCCTCTGATGTACAGCTTATTACTCGCCAGGAACTCATCAAATTGCTTGAACGATATCGGGTGGAAAAAGATATTCCGTACTAGATGAGAGATTATAAAAAGGAGTGGTTATTTCCAATATGGAGAGAGCCACTTCTTTTTTCATAGGGATATGATTTGATGAATTGTATCGGCTAATCTATAATAGAACTTATAGATTAGCCAATTTTGTTAACTTGACTTCCTGCTTTTAGAATAACAATCTCATTTAGCCGATTGTACGAATACGACCGGATCCATGACGGTACGATGAAATATCTTGCGTCTATTGGCACATTCGAGAAACCTGAGAAACTTGAGAACCTTGAGTAACCTGAGAAACCTTTTATCCTTATTTCCATAAGAGAGGAGACATATCATGCCATTTCAAATCATCCGTGGTGATATCACAACGCTTTCTGTAGATGCCATCGTGAATGCGGCGGACCCTACGCTTTTAGGTGGCGGCGGAGTGGATGGGGCCATTCATCGGGTGGCTGGGCCCATGCTGGTGAAGGCGTGCCAGTTCCGGTATCCCGAAGGCTGCAAGACCGGAGAGGCGAAGATCACTCCGGCGTATCGGCTGCCTTGCAAAAAGGTGATTCATACCGTAGGACCGATCTGGCATGGTGGAAATAAGGGGGAGAAGGAGCAGCTGATTTCTTGCTATCAGAAGTCTTTGGAGTTAGCGACCGCCTATGATTGCCATTCCGTGGCATTTCCTTTGATTTCTTCTGGGGCCTATAGATATCCGAAGGAGGAAGCGCTGCAGGTGGCGGTGGATACCATCACGGCGTTTCTGAAGGACCATGATTTGGATGTGTACTTGGTAATTTTCCAAAAGTCGGATTACCAGATTTCCTCCAAACTGGCAGAGGCTGTTTCTTCTTACTGGAAGGAAACATCTTCTGGAGAGGTGAACCTTCGCCTGGAGAAGGAGGAAACTCTGCTGGACCACCTGGCTAGCAAACTGGAAAGTTTGTATCTGAAAATGCCGGAGTCCATGGAAGAGGAACCGCAGGAAACGGAAGATGTGATCTGTAACTTCGAGGTTGCACCGTCTATTGCTCCAAAGGCAAATGATAGAGGGAAACGAATAGCCTCTGTGGAGCAGAAAATTGACCAGCTGACTCATTGGAGGAGTCCTAAGAAGAAAATACAACAGGAAAAGGTCGTTTCCGCTTGTATGGCGAAAGTGGAAGCAGTGGATTTTTCTGATTTGGAAGAAAGTTTCTCCTCTATGGTGCTGCGTAAAATCGATGAGAAGGGGATGACAGACCCACAGTGTTATAAGAAGGCCAATTTGGATCGGAAGCTCTTTTCTAAGATTCGCTCCCATGAGGATTATCAACCATCTAGGGCGACAGCGTTGGCCCTGGGCATTGCGCTGGAATTGCCACTCTCGGAATTGCAGGAACTTTTGGCGAAGGCGGGATATACCCTGTCCCATGCCCGGAGGGCTGATGTGATTGTGGAGTATTTCGTGAAGAAAGGGATATACGACATTTATAAAATCAATCAGGTGCTGTTTGATTTCGAAGAGCCGACTATATAGTGAGGAGTTAGGAATGAGGAGTGAGGAGTGGTGGAAGGGGCGCACAATTCATAAAGCGCCTCAATACCCCTTTTTTAAAAAAGACAAATTGGTATAAAAGAACAGCGTCATTTCGACCGACGGGATTTGTGCTTCATGGTTGTGTAGTGTAGTTCGATACTATGTGAGACAGAAGTGGAGAAATCTCAAAGCAGTAGCGGTCCAAATGCCAGCTGAGATATCCCGTTACGGGTCAGCTCAGCTGGATGGAATTCCGCTACTGCTTTGAGATTTCTCCACTTTTGCCCAACATAGTACTGGACTGCCCTATAGTGTCATGAAGCACAAATCCCATCGGTCGAAATGACGCTAGAGATGATGCTGCTAGCGGCCGTTGGCACATTCGAGGGACCTGAGTAACCTTAGCCACTTGAGAAGCCTGAGCAACCTGTTTCACCATTTGTCGCTTTGGAAGCGACCATTTCTTCCATATAAAAGCATATACTAAGACTGTAAAAGAATCACAGCAGAGTGATTTCTTGGCAGTCTTTTTTATTTTGAATCGGTGACTGGTAGACTGGCGACTCATGACTGGGTGAGTATTTCCCTAGCTGCTGGTCATGTGTACATCAAGGAGGACAATGGTATGAGCAATCATCTGACAGAACTGGTTTTTATTCTGGATAGAAGTGGTTCTATGCACGGGTTGGAAAAGGATACCCTGGGCGGTTTCAATTCTATGATTGAGAAGCAGAAAAAGACCAAGGAAAAGGTGCTGGTGACCACGGTTCTCTTTGATTCGGATATAGAGGTTCTGCATGACAGGCTGCCTATCCGGCGGGTCCGGCCTATGACGGAAGAGGATTATGTAGCTGGTGGGTGCACGGCTTTGCTGGATGCGGTGGGAAATACTATTCATCGGATTGGCACGGTTCATAAATATGCTCGCCAGGAAGATGTGCCGGCTCATACCATGGTGGTGATTATCACCGATGGGGAAGAAAATGATAGCCATTTTTATGGGTACGATGATGTGAAACGGATGGTGGAAAGGGAAAAGTCGAAATACGGTTGGGAGTTCATTTTCCTGGGCGCCAATATGGACGCCATTGGAGCGGCGGCTAGTATTGGCATCGAAGAAGACCGGGCTGCAAGGTATATGTGTGACAAGGTAGGAATTGAGAAAAATTTTGAGGCTGTAGATCAGGCTGTGTGTTGTTTATGCAAGGCGGAAGCAGCGCCGATATCAAAAGAATGGAAGAAGGGGATTGAGGCGGATTTTGCTAAAAGAGGACGATGATACTAATGAGGAGTGAGGAGTGGTATTAGTCCCATAACGGATTGTCGTACCGTTGGAATTTTATACCGCCAGCGCTGCCCCCCTCAGCCTTCGGCAGCTCCCCCGACAGGGGAGCCGAGACAGCGGTGTAAACTTACTTAGGGGTGCACAATTCATATAGCACCCCTTTCTTTTATAGATGTACATGATACAATTCATTTTGCCCTTGACGAAAGTTTCGGGGGGTAAAATGAGTTCACAAGGCTTTCCTAAGATAAAAATGCAATATGAAAAGTGACGGTGACATGTTATGAAAAAATGGCTATTTCTGGTATTACTTTTACTGTGTCCTTTGTTTCAAAGTGTAGATGCCCTTTGGCTCGTGTCCTATCAGACTGGAGAACGGTATCAATATGTAGGCGGGGATCGGTATTATGATGAAA
Organism: uncultured Dialister sp.; assembly: GCA_934216155.1. Classification (GTDB taxonomy): domain Bacteria; phylum Bacillota; class Negativicutes; order Veillonellales; family Dialisteraceae; genus Dialister. Next base: position 37,847 of record CAKQBK010000007.1, on the reverse strand, counting down.
TGAGAGGACAGTATGTGTATATTCCCATAGTACAGATCGAGGGAAATCAGGCCCTGACTGCCAATGGAGTGCTCTATGAGGTGGAGATGACGCCGGAAGAGCAGATAGCTATGATGAAAGCTATGTCAGGGCAGTGGTAAATGGTCATTGGGGAGACAATATATGGATACGAACCAGGAAATAACCATAGCAAACGCAGTCATGCGGATTATTTGTGGAGATAGTCGTTCTTATTATGTGGGACGTCCCGTAGAAGAGATGAAACCTTTGCTCAAGGCACTTATTGATTGGGGCGGTACGCAAGGTTGGTCAGATGATCAGATCCAACAGTACTTCGGTGATCAATTTTGTGATTATTTTAGCGGTATATTAGGCATCCGGTATCAGTGTGCCTCTCTTTGGTTACATCGTGCCTATAGCCAAGAGGATGCAGATTCCATAGATTTCACTGTGCGGGCTTTTATAGAGAGAAGTGGTTTGCTACCTGAAGGCACCTCTCATATGTTTTCCGCTATGATACGAAGTTTTCCTTCTGAGCAATTTGAGGCTCTTTTTGTAAGACAAAATTCGGCGAGGGAAATCATGAACCGGTGTGATGCTGATTTGGAGACACTTTCTAAATATCATCCCCTGCCAGAGATGCGTAATTTCTTTATTTCTCGTTTACAGGGAGAGTTTGAGATGCTTAATGCTCTTCCTGTGTTTCGCAAAGAAGGATGCTGGTTTTGGATTGGTCTAGCAGGAATTGTGGGATTGATTCTCTACCTGGTTTTATAGAATATACTAAGAAGTAAGGAGAAGAAAGCCATGTGGAAATTCATAGTCACCATTCTATTTTTAGCCCTTACGCCGTTTTATTCTTGGGCAATTTCTTTAGAGGATATACAGAACAATCCAGAACGATATGTAAAGATGAATGAGAATCAATCGTATATTGATTACATGGACGTCGAATCGATTCAATCTTTACGATATGAACCGCCGTATTATACGTTACAGGGCGATACCTATCTTGTAGTACGTGGCAAGAATATATTCTATAAAACGACCATGATTTTCTATTACGATTATCAAAGGAGTGCAGAGCATTTAGCACAGTCTATCGAAGAAAAATATAAAAATATATCGAGAAGTCAACTGCATCAAGAGATTTATCAAGAATTGATGCGAGATTCTGGTGTAGAAGTCAGTACAACCAATGGAAAAGGCTATGATATAGCAGGAAATTTTATACAGGACTTCAGTTCATCTGGATATATTAAAAATAAAGTGCTTTTGATGACTGGTTGGTCTAGGAATGCAGACTATATGTTTTATAAATATTACAATAGGCACTTCTTTTATACTATCTTATAAGGGGAAAATATAATGACATTTATCGGAATCGTTGTTTTCGCTGTGGTATGTTCCGTAGCAAAGAAATTGATAGAAGTTTTTCCTTTGGCTTTCCCTGTTATGATGATGGCAGCTTACTTCTTCTTTTCTGGTGGTCCATTCTGGATTGCTACTGGAATAGCGATGTCTACCCTTTTAGGAGGACCTCGACCAGATGAAGACAAGGCTGCTGAATTATTCTACTATCCTTGGTTTAATGTAAAATATGGTTTTATCTTTGATATTATAGGAACGATTTGTGTCATTGTTGGTTTGATTAAAGTGTTTTAGAAAATCCCCATGGGCTTATTCATAGGAAGTGGTCCATGGGGATTTGTTTAGAGTGAAAACATTCATTGACAGGTGAAAATCGAATACTCTATAATATAAAATATTTATTTTGAAATAGGAGAGGATTGCCATGCGGACATTGCTGATTAATGAGTCGGAACTTAGACATGTTCTTGCATCTCGCAAAATGTACATTGGCGGTTCTTTTATTAGTGCGATCAGTTTATTTGTTGGCGGACTTCATGAGTTGAAAGACTTTAATGATGGTTCGTGGATGCCCTATATTTTGTTTGGATTGGGGATACTGATGATTGGCTTAGCCATTTGGGAGGCGTATAAGGGGATGGCATATAATCATAAAAAGTTGGGAAAAGAAATTATTGATTTAGACCAGACGGCGCATCACCATTCCATTGTGGCAATCAAAGATACTTTTCAGAAATTTCCCAATCGGTACTTGGTCTATGAGGACAAGGTGTGGCATTGTCGTTTTTTCTTGAACTATCCCACCCAATTGGAAGAAGCACAGAATCTGGATTTTTTGAAACAGAAACTTTCTGGTGCATTGAAAATTCCTATGGAAGATATGGAGCTGACGAAAAAAGGCCAGGCGTTGCAGCAGAAATATTCTGAGCGGCATCAGGAAATGCGGGTATATGACCATGTGTTTTATGAAGCTAAGATTTCTGATTTCCCTGAAAGCATGAAGCATCTTTCCTTTAAACAGGATGGCGTGACGTATTATTGGATGACTATAGAAGAAATGAAGCAGGATCCGGATATACAGAAGAAAAATCTGGATGTGGTACAGGAAGTGGAAAAGTTAATATAAAAAGACGCGGAGTCGGTTCCGCGTCTTTTTTGCTATAGGATTTCCCAAATGAATGTGACTGTATCTGTTACGTGTATATCCTCTGGTGTTATTTGTGGAGGCATCGCTTCACCTTCACCTTCATAGTCAATACCTCTTGGGAGGTAGCGGGTATGAGAAATCAGATTAAGTTCGCCCCAATTATAATCAATGTGCTGCAACTGGCCCAATTGACAACCGGCGGCTTGACACAAGATTTTTGCTCTAGTTTTCGCATTTTCTGTGGCTTGTATCAATAATTGTTCATTGACAGCCGCAGGATTCTTTACGGTGAATTTGATGCTGAAATCAGGATTAGCTTCGTACTGCGCCAGTGCTGTTATTATTTTGGCGAGTTGCGTATTATCGAAGTCAAAGGAAAGGGAAAGACCATAGGTACAAGCATAGCCTAAAAAAACATTTTCATAATTCCCATTCCATTTTTTTACGCTTTTGCTACGAGGCTCTGCGTCAAAAGAGGTTGTTTTTAAATCGTCTTTCGATAGTCCTGCACTGACAATGGCATCGGATAATTTTTTCAATTGATTGTTGGCTTTTTCCAGTGCTCTTTCATAGCTTTTGTCCAACCCATCAATGGAAAGTGACATCTTGACATAATCTGGTTTGACAGAGACATTTCCTGTACCTTTCACTGTGATCGTTCTCATGGTAGCATATCATCCTTTCTACATGAAAGTCCGTGATTCCCCTATATGAATTATAGCATATGTGCGCCCTAATCCTATTCAGTTAAGCGAAATATGCGATGAATCCTTCTGATATAAGGGTTACTCAGGTTTCTCAAGTTTCTCATGTTTTTCGAATGAGCTGAAAACGCTGGCGTCTATTGGCACATTCGAGGAACCTGAGCAACCTTAGCAACTTGAGAAACCTGAGTAGCCTGTAACCACAAGCGGAATCATACTGATTGACTCAAATTCTTATCTTAACAATTCCTGGTCACCAGTCACGAGTCACCCATTTATCCTTAACAAACAAATAAAATTGCAAATTTCTTGTAAAATGACTTTACTTTCTCTCTTTATCGTGATAAAGTATAACTACAACAAAGAACAGGGTTGACTGGTGGACTTAGGGCTGGTGACTAGGGATACAGGAAAATGAATCTATCCGTAGGGTGCAAGCCTAACCTGAGAACCTTGAGAAACTTTAGAATCCTGAGAAACCTGTAAGTAAGGAGGCAGCCTATGGCGCATGGGATAGATGACTTGAAAATGGTCCATGAAGAAGAAATGAAAAACTACGACCGCATTGAAGGCGCGGTGGTGGGGGTGATGCGCCGGCATGGTTGCAAAATCATACAGACGCCGACTTTTGAGGATTATGATACCTACGGTCGGTATTTCCCGCAGCTCCAGCGGGAGATGATCAAAACCATCGGACGAGATGGCGAGGTGCTGGTGATGCGGCCGGACGTGACGGTGCCGTTGGTGAAGACCGCGTCGCGGGAGTATCCAAATCCGAAGCAGCTTTTGAAGTTTGGCTATGTATCGGTGGTATTTCGTGAGTATTACGGAAAGTCCACCCATGGGAAATATTTCCTACAGAGCGGTGTGGAAGTCTTAGGCGATGAGACACCGGAGTGCGATGGGGAAGTGATGACCATGGCAGCGGAGTTCTTGGAATCGGTGGGAATCCATCAAATGCGTATCGATTTGGGAACGGTGGCGTACATGGATGCTCTGTTTGAAGAACTCCATTTGAAAGATAACGAGCTGGCTCTGGTGCGGGAGTACATGGAGAAGCGCAATCTGGTGGCCTTTGAACGGTTGGCCGATACGTTATCGATTACAAAGATTCAGCGAGATGTGCTTTTGGAATTGCCTCGGCTTTTTGGCAATTATGAAGAGACTCTTACACGGGCCGAAGGGCTTTGCCTGAACCATAAGATGGCGGAAGCTTTGGCACGGCTGCAGAAGGTGTATGAATACTTGGATGTGGCTGGCTATAGTGATCGGGTGCAGCTCGATTTGGGATTCACGTCCCATATGGGGTATTACACTGATTTGGTGTTCCGTATTTATGCCGATGGGGCGCTCTATTCGCTCATTAGCGGCGGCCGCTATGATTCGCTGGCGGCCCAGTTCCAGGTGCCGCGGCCGGCTTGCGGTTTCGGCATGAATATGAATCTTCTCTATGAAGTGATGGCCGAAGCGGGGCTCATGGAAGAACCGGTGCCTTCTTGCGATTTGGCCGTGGTTTATAAAGAAGCAGACCGGGATTTGGTTCTCTCTCTCATGAAATGGAGAAAGGCGGGGTACTCTGTGATGGGTGTCAGCCAGGGAAATCAAATCGAACCGAGAGATTATAAAATGGTGGTTTCCTATGAAAATGGATATTTCCAGTCTAAGGATAAGAAATATACCAAAGAGGAATTGGAAACCTGGTTAGGAGGTCTTTGATATGCTCAATATCGCACTGGCTAAGGGCCGTATCGCCAAGACGGTGATCAAGCGACTGGCAGAAGGGGGCTTCCAATTTCCGGATTATTCCGATGAAAGCAGGAAACTGATTTTCACCGATACAGAAAATCGCATCCGGGTGACTTTGGTCAAATCGCCGGATGTGACGGTCTATGTGCAGCGCGGTGCCGCTGATGCAGGGATTGTAGGAAAGGATGTCCTCATGGAAGATGGGGAAGACGATGTGTATGAAGTGCTGGACCTGGGTATCGGCAAGTGCCGTATGGCTGTGTCTGGCATCAAAGACCGTCAAGATGTGATGAATAAACGGATCCTCACGGTGGCGTCGAAGTATCCAAAGATTGCAAGGAAATATTTTGCCGATCGGTTCCAGCCCATTGATATCATTAAGCTTAATGGTTCCGTGGAATTGGCGCCTCTGGTGGGCCTCTCCGATGTGATTGTGGATATCGTAGAAACCGGAACCACCCTCAAGGAAAATGGCATGGAAGTGTATGACTATTTCATGGATTTCTCCGCCCGCCTTATTTGTAATAAGGTGTCATATAAGATGAAGCAAAAGGAAATACGGTCATTTATAGATATCGTCAAACCGATGAAATAAATAGAGCAAAAGGGTAGCCCTTCGGGCAGGTTATGATTTCGATGAATTGGATTGTTTAACATAGATAATAATTTGATTGGAGAAAAGGGTAGCCCTACGGGCGGGTTATAGTTTCGATGAAATCGATTGTGTAACAATGTGGTGAATTGAATGAGCTAAAGGTTATAAAGGGTTATATGAATAACCATATATAACCTTTTATAACCTTTGTGCTAGCGGTATGTAAGCTATGTGAAAACATAGGAATCATCGCAACAATAACCTTTTATATAATATATGTAACGCGACAGATGGTCGCTACAGAAAGAAGGATACATTATGGATTGGATTACAGTACCTGAAAATGGATTGTCTCTTCGTGAAGTACGTACTTTGACAAATCGAAATGTGAATTTGTCCGAAGATTTGGAAAAGACCGTGTCAGCTATTTTGGAACAGGTCAGAACCGGCGGCGATGAAGCCATCCGGGCTCTGACCAAGAAGTTTGATGGGGTGGAACTGACCAGTTTCCGCGTTACCGAAGAAGAAATCCAGGAAGCCTTGACGAAGGTGACTCCAGAATTTCTGGATGTATTGAAGGAAGCGAAGGAAAATATTGAAACTTTCCACAAGGAACAGGTGAGAAAGTCCTGGACGAAGCAGTTCAGAGACGGAGTCGAACTGGGCGAACAGTTCCTGCCGATCCAGCGTGTCGGGGTCTATGTCCCAGGGGGGCGCGCTGCGTATCCGTCCACTGTTTTGATGGATACCGTACCGGCTATGGTGGCTGGTTGTCCCTCTGTAGCGATGGCTACCCCTCCAGGAAAAGATGGTAAGGTGAATCCGAATATTCTGGCCGCTGCCTATGTAGCTGGCGTGAAGGAAATTTATAAAGTAGGCGGCGCCCAGGGGATTGCTATGTTGGCTTACGGCACAGAGACGGTCGAACCGGTATTCAAAATCGTTGGCCCAGGCAATGCGTTTGTAGCTATGGCCAAACGACTGGTGTTCGGTACCGTAGGTATCGATATGATTGCTGGCCCGTCAGAAGTGTGCTGTGTGGCTGACGGTAGTGCCAACCCGACTTGGATTGCGGCAGACCTGCTGTCCCAGGCAGAACACGACCCCAGAGCGGCTGTATTCCTCATTACACCAGATAAAGAATTTGGTGAAAAAGTACAGGCAGAAATGGAACGGCAGATGAAAGAACTGTCCCGCTATGAAATTATGAAGAGCTCTGTCGATGATTATGCGAAAGCTTTCCTGTGCAAAGATGCGGCCCAGTGCTTTGATATTGTAAATAAAATTGCACCGGAACATTTGGAAGTGGAATTGCCAGATCCGAAGCAGTACTTGCCACTGATTTATAACGCCGGGGCTATTTTCCTTGGGAAATATACCTCTGAACCGATTGGTGACTACATGGCTGGGCCGAACCACACGCTCCCAACCTCTGGTACCGCTGCTTTTTCTTCGCCGCTGGGGGTCTATGATTTCGTGAAACACAGCAGCGTAGAAATGTACAACAAGGAAGCTTTCCAGAAGATTTCCAAGAAAGTACAGCTTTTCGCTAAAGCAGAAGGCTTGACCGCTCATGCCAATGCGATGGAGGTGCGTGATGAAGACTGAATGGCTTAGAAAAACAATTGCCAATTTTGACCCCTATTTCGTGGCACCTATTGCAGAAAAACATGTCATCAACGCCAATGAAAATTATCTCAATGTGCTTTCCATTCCGGCAGTCAAGGAAGAACTGATTGCAGCCCTAGATACATTCCAGCCGCAAATCTATCCGAAGCCCATGTCTGATGGCCTTCGGGAAGCCTTGGCAGATTACATTGGCTGCCAGCCAGAAAATCTCATCTGCGGCAACGGCGGCGATGAAATGATTACGTACCTCTTGGGCACCTTCTTGGACCCGGGCGATCAGATTCTGGTTCATTCTCCGACCTTTGATATGTATGAACTAGGCGCTGAAACGCTGGGGGCCTCCACCATCAAAGTGAAAGATTTGCCTGGCTATAAAAGAGACCAGCAGGGCCTTTTGGAAGCGGTGAAGAAATACCAGCCTAAAGTGACCGTCATTTGCAATCCAAATAACCCCACCGGGGATTTGCTTCCTGCTTCTTATATCGAAGAAGTGCTGCAAGCAGCCGATAACATCGTTTTCGTGGACGAAGCCTACATGGAATTTGCCCAGAAAGAAAGCGTGATTTCTCTTATTGACCAGTACCCGAACTTGATTGTTCTTCGCACTCTGTCCAAAGCCTTTGCTATGGCCGGTATGCGCTGCGGTTATTTGGCAGCACAGAAGGAACTGATTGAAGCCATTGCGAAAGTGAAAGCACCGTACAATCTGAATGCGTTCACCCAGCTTTTTGCTCCTATCGTAGTTCGTCATAGAAATGAAATTTTTAAAGTCCGGGACGCCATCAATGCCGAACGGGATCGCCTCTATGGTCTGCTGAAAAACATTCCCGGCGTGACGGTCTATCCGTCTTGCACCAATTTCCTTTTGGTCCAGGTGGCAGATAAACAGGAAGATATTTTCGAAGCCCTGCGAAAGAAAGATATTTTGGTGAAGATTTATAGAAATAGCAAGGACATCCCCAATGGATTCCGCATCTCCGTCACCACGCCAGAAGTGGATGATGTGCTGGTAGAGGTGTTCAAAACGGTGATGAAGTAAGCGACAGTTGATAACAATTCGCTAGTGGTTACAGGTTGCTCAAGGTTCTCAAGGTTCTAAGGATTCTCAGGTTCCTCGAATGTGCTTCTATCTGATCCCGTCATTTCGACTGGTCGTATTCGTGATTTATGAAATAGAAGAGATGAAACTCGATGTGTAGGAGAGTGGAGAAATCTCATCAGCACTAGCGGTAAGGGCTTAATGAATCCAATCATAACGGCTTATTCAACCTGAGAACCTTGAGAACCCTAAGCAACCTGAGTAACCTTTTTCAGAATTGAGGATATATATGAATACAATGATACGAACGGCGTCTCTCCGTCGCACTACGGGAGAGACCGATATTTCTATAGAACTCACCATTGATGGGAGCGGGAAGTTTACCGGCTCTTCGGGGATCGGTTTCTTTGACCATATGCTGAATCTTCTTTGTGTACACAGCGGGATGGATATGTCTCTCTCTTGCACCGGTGATTTGGATGTGGATAACCATCACACCATCGAGGATATCGGCATCACTTTGGGAGAGGTATTCCGCAAGGCGTTGGGGGACAAGAAGGGGATTCGCCGGTATGGCTGTTTCTTCTGCCCCATGGATGAAGCGTTGTCTCGGATTGTGCTGGATATTTCCGGCCGTCCCTACTTGGTATTTGATGTACAGATTCCGGTGGAACGGATTGGAAGTTTTGAGACAGAAATGACGAGAGAATTTTTCTTGGCCTTTGCCAACAACAGCTTGATGAATCTTCACATGGCGACCCTCTATGGCGTCAATGGTCATCATATCGTAGAATCTTTATTCAAAGGGATGGGTCATGCATTGAAAGAAGCGGTCACCATCGAAGGAGACCAGGTGCTATCGTCCAAAGGGGTGCTATGATGAAAGTAGCAATCATTGATTATGATGCAGGAAATTTAAGAAATGTAGAACGGGCGGCCCAGCGGGCAGGACTGGACACGGTGACTACCCGAAACGCGGAAGAAATTCGGGCGGCAAAAGCTTTGATTCTTCCCGGCGTAGGAGCTATGAAAGATGCTATGGCCCATTTGGATGCCTATGGACTGACACCGCTTCTTCGAGAAGAAGTGGCGAAAGGGAAAAAGCTCATGGGCATTTGCCTGGGCATGCAAGCACTGTACGAAACGTCTGAAGAAGGAGGAGAAGTGCCGGCATTGGGACTTCTTCCGGGGCGAATTGCCCTATTTCCTGAAGGAACGTTGAAAATTCCTCATATGGGATGGAATGAACTTCAAATCAAAAGAGCCCATCCGGTGTTGGAAGGGCTGCCGGCTCATTCTTATGTGTATTTCGTACATTCTTACTATAAAACACCAACCGACAGTGAAGACATCATTGCTACCGCCGATTATGGCGTCCAGGTGCCTGCTGTGGTGGGAAAAGATAACGTTTTGGGATTCCAGTTTCATCCGGAAAAATCGGGAGATGTGGGAATCCAGATTTGGAAAAATACAGCAAAGTGGTTGATACAATGAAAATATTTCCAGCAATTGATATAGAAGACGGGCATTGCGTCCGGCTCAAACAGGGCAAACTGCAGGATATCACTGTGTATGGGAAAGATCCTGTGGAAATGGCATTGAAATGGGAAAAACTGGGAGCGAAATATCTCCATGTGGTGGACCTGGATGGTGCCTTCAAAGGCGGCGGTCAGAACACAGAAGTGATTCACAAAATGTGCCAAGCTCTTTCTATTCCTATCGAAGTGGGCGGTGGCATCCGCAATGAAGAAGCCATCAAAACCCATTTGGCCAATGGGGTAGACCGAGTCATCATTGGTTCCAAAGCGGTAGCGTCTCCCTATTTCGCTATCCAAGCCGCTAAGAAATACGGCAGCGATCACATCGCAGTCTCTGTGGATGCCCACGGGGATACGGTAGCTACCCATGGTTGGGTGGATGGCAGCAACCAGAAAGTTCTGCCTTTCGTGAAGACTCTATTGGATAATGGGGTGAATACCATTGTCTATACTGACATCAGCCGAGATGGCATGCTCACAGGGCCGAACTTTGAAATGATGGAAATTCTGAATGCCTTGGAAGGCATCCACCTCATCGCCTCCGGCGGCGTTTCCTGCGCAGCGGACCTGAAACGCCTCTCCGACATGGGCGTCTACGGCGCCATCACAGGGAAAGCACTCTATGAGGGGAAAGTGACAATGGAAGAGATAAAACAATTAGAAATGAGTGATGAGTAATGAGTAATGAGTAATGAGTAATGATGGAGGGGCGCATCAAATTATATAGCGCCCTAATTTTTAGAAATTAAAAATAGGGCGGCACTATATGAATTGTGTGCCGTACATAAATTACTCATTGCTCATTTCTAATTACTCATTTTGCTAAAGGAGAATGTTATGCTTGCAAAACGAATCATTCCCTGCCTGGATGTGAATCATGGCCGGGTGGTGAAGGGAAAGCAGTTTCAAAATCTGCAAGATGTGGATGACCCGGTGGCTTTAGGGAAATACTATTCTGACTCCGGCGCCGATGAATTGGTTTTCTACGATATCACTGCCACCCATGAGGGGCGAGAAACCTTCGTGGAAACGGTGAAAGCCATTGCAGAAGAGCTGACCATTCCTTTTACGGTAGGCGGCGGGATTCGCAAAGCCGATGATTTCCGCACCATGCTTCTGGCAGGGGCCGATAAAGTATCTGTCAACTCTGCTGCGGTAATGCATCCGGAAATTATTCGAGAAAGCGCAGACCGTTTCGGTAACCAGTGCGTGGTGCTTTCCATCGATGGGAAACGAAATGAAAACGGCGGCTGGGATGTATACGTCGAAGGTGGCCGGAAGAATACAGGTATTTCCGTGGTGGAATGGGCCAGAAAAGGCATGGAACTGGGGGCTGGTGAAATTTGCATGAACTCCATGGACTCCGATGGAGAAAAACAGGGCTATGACCTGGAACTGATGCGAGTCCTTTCGGATACCCTCTCTATCCCGGTCATCGCTTCCGGCGGAGCAGGGAAAATGGAAGATTTCCTCACCGCCTTCCAAGCCGGCGCCGACGCCGCCCTCGCTGCGTCCGTATTCCACTTCGGGGAGATTCAGATTCCGGAATTGAAGAAATATCTGGCGGAAAATGGAGTGGCGGTTAGGGGATAAAGTGGGTTTATGATATATCCGATTGGCTTATGTGGGAAGTGGGAAAAGGTTAGACCTTCGGGCGGTTATAGTGTGGTTTATCCAATCGGTTTACATAAAAGTGAGCTCCATAGAGACAAGGTTATTCATTAGGGTAGGGTATGCTTTTTGTGCTCTATATTTTATAACCTTTTATACCCGATCATCTTGGCTAGTTGTTGAAAAATGGAAAGGCATAAGAAAGAATATGAATTCAGTCAATATAAACGATATCAAATACGATGCCAATGGCCTCATTCCTGCTGTCGTGCAGGATGCGCGGAGCGGCGATGTGCTTATGGTGGCTTATATGAATGCAGAGTCTTTGAAAAAGACCATCGAAAGTGGGGAAACCTGGTTCTTCAGCCGGAGCCGTCAAAAATTGTGGCACAAGGGGGAAGAATCGGCCCATTTCCAGCACGTGAAACGAATTTACGTGGATTGTGATGCCGATACTTTGGTGGTACAGGTCATTCCCGATGGCCCTGCTTGCCACACCAATAACCCGACCTGTTTCTATCGCAGTCTTTCCAGCTGGGACAATGAAGAAGCAGAAGGCAATCTTTCCATTCTTCATACCCTCTTTGAAGAAATCAAAGATCGTCGGCTCCATCCGCAGGAAAAGTCCTATACTAATTACCTGCAGACCGAAGGGAAAAATAAGATTGATAAGAAAATCGGCGAAGAAGCGTCGGAAGTCATCATTGCCGACCAGCACCAGGATAAAGAAGAAATCATCGACGAATCCTGCGATCTCCTTTACCATCTGATGGTGATGTGGGAAAACTCCGGCGTCGATTTGTATGACATCATGAAAAAACTGGAAGAACGAGACGAGAAAAAAGGAAATAAGAAAAAAGTAGGACACCAGGATAAAATCTTTTAAAAGCAGTGAGAAGTTAGAAGTTAGAAGTGAGAAGTGAAGGTAGCGGCGCATCAAATTTGGAAGCGCCGCTCTTTTATTGGAAAATAGGTAATAGGGATTAGGGATTGGTAGCTAGGCCCTAGGGATTGGGAGAATGAGGTTACGTTAAGCGAAATATAGGATGATTCCGTTCTGGAAAAGGTTCTGAAGGTTCTAAAGGTACAAAGGGTTCTCAGGGGCTCCGAATGAGATGATGTAACTCTAATCATAAATGTCGTTAGAATAATCAAAAAGCCGCAAGCATGACATTATCATGCTTGCGGCTTTTCACATAACCTTTTATAACCCTCTCCACTATCCAATTCCTCTGTATAGAAGAAAATGGACTGTGGCAGAATCATAACTCAAACTTCCCAACTGTAAAATAGTGATTTCTTCCGACTATATCAGTTGAAAATAATAATTTTAAATACTAATGATAGGTCCGTAGGACATCGCCCTATCGGGGGAGATGCCGAAGGCAGAGGGGGTGCATTTCCTTCAGCCGAAGGCTGGTTGTATGGTTTTCATAAATGCAAGGCGATATAAATCCCAATATTTGATACGTGTCAAACCGTTTTTTATTCCGCTTAATATTTAGAAAACCATACAACCGGCCTAACGGCCGAGGGAAATACACCCCCTTTGGTGCCTTCGGCACCACCTTTCCCCCGGAGGGGGCACTGTCCTACGGACCTATCATTAGTATTTAAAACAGTTAAATACAATAGATCGTATGGGACAGAGTCGCTATTTTATAGGTGGGAAGTTTGAGATCATAACCTGTTTATTTCCAAAGCATCTCATTGTTAGACTATCAAAGCCATAGAGTATAACCTGAGAAACTTGAGCAACCTGAGAAACTTATATTTCCTTATCCTTTATAATTATTCTCGTCATCCCACCAGTATACGCCTTTCAGTTTCGGCAGTACTTTTTTATGGAAGGTCGGTACTTGGATGCCTTCTTTGAGCTGTCTTTCATAGTCTTTTAGGCAGGCATTGGCCTGAGGGAAGAGGATGAGGATAGCGGTGACGTTGGTGAGAACCATGAAGGCCATGAAGAGGTCTGCCAGGTTCCATACCAGCGGCAGGTCAGCAATGGCACCCCAGAAAATCATAACGCCGATGAAGACGCGGAATAGGTTCAGGGGCCATTTCTTGGTGGTCAAGTGACCGATATTGATTTCGCCATAGTAGTAGTTCCCAATCAGGGAAGTGAAGGCAAAGAGGAAAATCAAGACGGAAACGGCTTTTGGAGCCATTGGTCCGAAGTACTGCGCCAAGTCCCACTGAATCAGTTCGATACCGGTGAGGCCAGTGGAGGCATAGTCGCCGGTGAGTAGCACGATGAAAGCAGAAGCGGAGCAGATGAAGAGGGTATCTACATAGACACCGAAAGCCTGGATGAGACCCTGTACAGCAGGATGGCTTGCATCGGCTGTAGCAGCGGCGTTTGGTACAGAACCTTCGCCGGCTTCGTTGGAGAAGAGGCCTCTCTTGAAACCAGTCAGCACAGCAGCACCCATACCACCACCAAAGACTGCCTGGAAGTCAAAGGCATCGCGGAAAATGATACCGAAAGCTTTTGGCATTTCAGTGATGTTGAAGAGCATGATGCCGATGGTGATCAGGATGTAAATCCCAGCCATAATCGGTACCATCCATTCAGTGACGCGGGCGATACGGCCCATGCCGCCGAAGATGACCAGAAGAGCCATGACGGTTACCACACCGCCGACGATCATGCGGTCAAAGCCCAGGGAACTGGACAGTGCCAATGCGATGGTGTTGGACTGTACGGAATTGTAAATCATACCATAGGTGACAGAAATCAGAATGGCAAAAATAGCAGCCCACAAACCATGGCCCATGCCGTTTTTCAGATAGTAGGCTGGACCACCGCGGAAACCAGAGCCATCTTCGCGGGGCACTTTGTAAATCTGTGCCAGAGTACTTTCTACAAAGCCTGTAGCAGAACCGATGACGGCAATGAACCACATCCAGAAAATAGCCCCTGGGCCACCGGATGTGATAGCGATGGCGATGCCCGCAATGTTACCGACACCGACACGAGAGGCGGTACTAACGCAGAACGCCTGGAAAGGAGAAATTTCATTTCCTTTCGTCTTGGTACCTGCTGTGTGAGCAATGAGCTGGAACATCCGCTTGATATAGCGAACCTGTACCGCTCTGGTTCGTACAGTGAAATAGAACCCTGCCCCAACGAGCAGGATAATGATCACTGAGGACCATAAGAATCCATTGATTTCAGAAACAATTGCATTGAGTGTTTCCATGAATACCTCCTTTTGATAGAAAAGCCTCTTTGTTGAAACCTTGTTGCATATCTTTATTATTATATGATTTTATGGACTCATACACAAATGATATTTACGCATAATATAACTGGTGATATGAGACGGCTAGAGACTTGTTCTATGAGAAACGGAAAAGCAGTGAGAAGTGAGAAGTTAGAAGTTAGAAGCGGTGGCGGCGAGCCCTCGCATTGCTCTTATATCGATAGCATTCCTATCCTGTGATTCCTTTTTATATAGCTCGCCGAGACTAGAACTTGGATAGAGTCACGTTTCATATGAAACATTCATCTATCGGAATAAAATCAATAACTATAAAAAGGGGTATTGGGGCGCTTCTTAAGTTGTGCGCCCCTTCCAACACTCCTCACTCCTAATTCCTCACTCCTCACTAAAGCGTATGTTTTTCATGGAACAAGTCTCTAGCCGTTTCATTCCTAGATCCCCAGTCACCAGTCACGAGTTACCAGTTACCCACTTTTCTTTCAAAATCGTTCATTTTATATACCAAATGGGAATGTTTTGATAGATGATTTCCCACCATAATTACTAGCATTTTCGCAAGAAATAGGACGGACGCACACCGGTTCATTTGCATGTAAAAAGAGAAGGGTTTTGGCCTGTTTTTTACAAATTTGACAGAAAATGGTAAAATATGATGGTTAAACTTTATGGCGTATTTTTTGGAAGTGACTGGTGACTCGTGACTGGGGACTAGGAAATAATTAAGATTTTCTTCTGTGTCACAGCGACTAGCTTTTAGGTGATGGCCACTAGCCGGCTAGAAGCTAAAAGCTAGTTGCTAACTGCTATGGCACGCACGATACTTCATATATTTTCCTAGTCACCAATCGCGAGTCACCAGTTATCGATGCTATCTTTTTGTGAAAATGATGCACCATGGATGCATCGATGTTTTGGAGGTGAAATGATGCGTGCTTTATATACATGGGGATGCGCCTTGGTTCTTTGGGCTGTGGCGTCCATGACGATATCGGCTGAGACACTGGAAAGTGGCATGAGCGGCAGTGAAGTGGCGGACTTGCAAAACTCTCTGGTAGCAGCTGGGTATTTGGCGCGTACCGTAGATGGAGATTATGGATCCACTACGAGAGAGGCAGTTTTATTATTTCAAAAGGCCAAAGGACTTTCTGCTACAGGCAAGGCCGATGATGCGACCCGAGAGGCCATACGAGAGGCAGAAGGGGAAGGCTACCGTAACGGGGGCGGCGTGGTCTATGCAGAAGGCAATCGAGGCGAAGTGATTTCTGACATGCAGGAAAAGCTCCAGGTGGCAGGCTATTTGCATGGGTCCATCGATGGTGTGTACGGGCAGGATACGGTAAAGGCCGTGGAAGCCTTTCAGCGGGCCCATGATTTTCCGGTGTCCGGTGCCATTGATGAAATGACCTACAGTGCACTGAATGAAGTAGAAGACGGAGAGTCTTACTCTGAAGCACCTGCGGAAGAGGAAGCACCTACGTCCGCCCATGAACCAGGGGCTTTTTGTATCGGTGACTCTGGCAATGAAGTGGCATCGATTCAGAGGAAATTGATTCGCTTAGGCTATCTGGATGGCATGGCTGATGGTATGTATGGTGGACAGACCGCTATGGCGGTGCGGAGCTTCCAAAAGGACGAAGGGCTTCGCGTCACCGGGGAAGTGAATCATCATACCCTGATGACGTTGAACCAGGTCTATGGAGATAGTACCGGGGAATATACCCTTTCTTTGGGCGATTCAGGAAATAAGGTCATTCGGTTGCAGAATAAATTGCTGCTTCACGGTTATGATCCGGGCTCTGTGGATGGTGTCTATGGAGAAGGCACTGCCGAAGCGGTGCGTCAGCTCCAAGCAGAAGAAAACCTCTCCCGCACCGGTATCGCCGATGGGGATGTGTGGGACCGCTTGGATAGCGCGCCTCGTTTCACCGGTCGATACAAAAAAGTGCTCCACATGAGAGCCACCGCTTATGCACCTGAAAATGGCACTGGCGATGGAAGAACCGCACTGGGCGGATTTGCTGGCAAAGGCCATGCCGCTGTGGACCCCTCTATTATTCCTCTTGGCAGCGTGGTGTATATCGAAGGATATGGCTATGCCATTTGCGATGACATTGGCGGCGCCATTCACGGCATGATTATCGATGTGGGTGTGGATACGCTCCAGCAGGCCTATGCGTGGGGGAGTAAGGACCGAGTGAATGTATATTTGGTACGATAAGGATAGATGCGTTCTCACATGGAAGTGGACTGTATAAAAGGTTATGATTCTGCTGATTCGATAGAAACTCATGGATAGGATTTCGCTGGTGTAAAGGTTACCATTCTGCTACGGTGGTTAGAGACACTAGTGCAAATACCGCAAGTGACAGGGGTATAAAAGGTTATGAAATATCCGTTTTCAAATAACCCTTTATAACCTTGCTGCTAGCGGTATTTTTGTTATGTCATTCAAATGCTCGTGGTAGAATCATAACCTTTATGCTAGCGAAAATGTATTTCTGTGTTTCTATGGAATCAGTAGAATGATACCCTTTTGTTTTGCATTATGAATGCTAATTTTTTACAGAATCGTCCCTTGCACCCTATGTATGGTTTTGTTACAATATTTTTTATGGAATAATATATATTGCAGGTTGTTTGGAAATCATTTCTTTACCAACAACCAACCTATAGATTTGAACATGTTACGTAGGGTGTAACGTTTTAGGAGGATCTTATGTCAGAATTAACAGCCGTGATTTTAGCAGCCGGACAGGGAACTCGTATGAAGTCCGCTTATCCGAAGGTTTTGCATCGTGTGTGCGGTGTACCTATGGTAGAACAGGTTATCCGTGTGGTTCGCCAGGGGGGCTTTGAAAAGTGCGTGGTTATCACCGGTTTCAAAGAACATCTGGTAAGAGATTACTTGGGAAATTTGAATATTTCCTTTGTGCACCAGGAACAGCAGCTGGGCACCGGTCATGCGGTCATGCAGGCTGTACCAGAATTTGAAAAGGATAGAGATGGCTATGTGCTGGTCATTTGCGGCGATACCCCGTTGCTTCGCAGTGAAACTATCAGCAAACTGGCTGACACTTGCCAGAAGGAGGGTGCCGTTGCTACCGTGTTGACTGCCATTTTGGATAATCCATTTGGCTATGGCCGTGTGCTTCGTGATGAAAACGGTCATATGACGTCCATTGTAGAACAGAAAGATGGCACACCGGAACAGCTGGCTGTCCATGAAATTAATACAGGAACCTACGTATTCCAGGTGGGCGCACTGATGGGTGCATTGAAACAAATCAACAACAACAATGCCCAGGGCGAATACTACCTGACCGACGTATTTGAAATCATGATCAAAGCAGGAAAGAAAGTCATTCCAGTCGCTGCGGACGACCCGGATGAAACCATGGGTGTCAATTCCCGTATCCAGCTGTCCCAGGCAGACCGCATTCTTCGCCTCAGAAAAGCAGAAGAATTGATGGCAGCCGGCGTTAGCATCGTAGATCCGGAACATACCTATGTAGAACAGGACGTTGTGGTAGGGCAGGATTCCACCCTCTATCCAGGCACTATGCTGCAGGGGCATACGGTGGTAGGCAAGAATTGCAAAATTGGCCCCGATACCCAGCTGACCGATGTACAGTGCGGAGAATTTACCCACTTGAACCGTGTGTATGCCCATGAATGTACCATTGGTAATTATAATGAAATCGGGCCGTTCGTCCATCTTCGTCCAGGTACGGTACTTCATGACCACATTAAGATTGGCAACTTTGTAGAAGTGAAGAACTCCACCGTGGATGATGGCACTAAACTGCCACACCTCATTTACTGCGGCGATTCCGATTTGGGTAAAAACGTCAACTTCGGTTGCGGCACGGTAACAGTCAACTTCGATGGCAAAGACAAACATCGCTGCACCATCGATGACCATGCGTTCATCGGCTGCAACACCAACCTGGTAGCACCGGTTCACATCGGCGAAAGAGCTTTCACCGCTGCTGGTTCTACCATCACCAAAGACGTACCATCCAAAGCACTGTCCGTAGCTAGAGCCCGTCAGAAGAATATCGAAGATTGGGTCACTGATGATACCTATAAGGATTGAGACACTTTTGTTATAGTGAGAAGTTAGAAGTGAGAAGTTAGAAATGGTGGTGGCGGCGCACAAAATTTGGAAGCGCCGCAATAATAAAAGGTTATTATTCTACTGATTCCGATGGAAAATCATTTCAGGGCTTTCGCTTTCGGCAAGGGTTATTGTTCTGCCTTGTCTGTTTGATGCACATGGAGACATACGGCTGGAGGCAAGGTTATAAATATAGCATTTAAAATAATCTTTTATAACCTAGATACTAGCGGTATTATACAATTGTTATGTTAAACTGCATGGCAGGATAGTAACCTTTTATAAAAAGACGGCGCTTCTAAATTTTGTGCGCCGTTACCTTCACTCCTCACTCCTAATTCCTCACTCCTCACCAAAAAAATGTGGCGAAACCGCTAGCAGTTGGTATATAATAATACACAGAGTGTCTCAAGTCGGGCCAAGGGAGTCGGCCTGCTTGGGAAGAAAATAATATTTCATAACTTTCAATCAAAAGGAAAGGGAGAGGCAGCAAAATGGACATGGAAGACACTTCTAAATTGAAGATTTTTACAGGAACCGCACATCCTGCTTTGGCAAAGGAAATTTCCGATTACATCGGGGTACCGCTGGGCAAGGCTATCTGCGGCCGTTTCAACAACGGTGAAATTCAGGTTATGATCAATGAAAGTGTCCGTGGTAAAGATTGCTTTATTATTCAGCCAACTGGCGCACCGGTTAACGACAATCTGATGGAAATGCTCATCATGATTGATGCACTGAAGAGAGCATCTGCCCGTCACATCACCGTCGTAGTACCTTACTACGGATATGCACGGCAGGACCGCAAGACAAGAGGTCGTGAACCGATTTCTTCTAAGCTCGTAGCGGATCTGATTTCTGCTGCTGGCGCTACCCGCGTTGTTACCATGGATCTCCATGCAGGACAGATTCAGGGATTCTTCAACGTACCGGTAGATCATTTGATGTCTGCATCCCTTTTGGCAGACTATGTAAAATCCAAGAACCTGGAAAATCTCACCATCGTTTCTCCAGACCTTGGTGGTGTTACCAGAGCCAGAGAACTGGCTGACCGCGTTGGCGCACCGATTGCTATTATCGAAAAACGCCGTCCAGAACCGGGCGTAGCAAAAGTCATGAACATCATCGGTGATGTAAAAGACAGAAACTGCTTCGTAGTAGACGACATTGTCGATACTGCAGGTTCCCTCTGTGAAGGTGCTAAAGCACTGGCTGAATACGGCGCTAGAAACGTATACGCTGCTGTATGCCATCCAGTTCTGACCGACCCGGCTACAGAAAGAATCAAAAATTCCAACATCGCAGAACTGATTGTCACCAATTCTCTGCCGATTCCGAAGGAAAAGATGCAGGATAAACTGACCGTTCTGTCCATTGCTCCACTTCTGGGCGAAGCTATTCTCCGCATTTTCCACGACGCTTCCGTCAGCCAGCTGTTTGATAAATAATGAAAATCATAGCAGGCCTGGGAAATCCGGGAAAAGAATATGAACACACCCGCCACAACATGGGCTTTGACGTGATCGACATTCTGGCTGACCGCTGGAAAGTGGTGAACTGGAAAGAAGATATGAAAGCCGAAATCGCCACCGTGATTGTCAATGGAGAAAAAGTGCTTCTGGTGAAGCCTATGACTTACATGAACAATAGCGGCGAAGCCGTGGGGGCTATTTCCAAATATTTCAAAGTCGACTTGGACGATATTTACATCGTTTGTGATGACTTGGACTTGCCGCCAGGAAAGACTCGGATTCGCAAGAAAGGATCCGCTGGGGGACATAATGGAATCAAATCCCTCATCGCCCATTTGGGAAGTGAACAGTTCAACCGCTTCCGCATCGGTGTAGGCCATCCGAAAGACGGTCACACCGTGGTGGACCATGTACTCACAAGACCTTATGGCGAAGACATTCCGGTCATTGAAGATGCCAAAATTCATACCGCAGATTCTATCGAAGATGCACTGAAAAACGGCGTCGACCATGCCATGAATGCATTCAATCCGAAAAAGAAGAAATAATACAAAAAAGACAGCCTCGCTATGTGGCTGTCTTTTCATATAGGGAATATTGACATGCTGTAACTATTTATATACAATGTAAATAGAAAGATGGGAGGGATAATGATGGAAACTATCAATATCAATATTCGGATGGACAAAAATTTAAAAGTAGACTTTGAAAAATTTTGCCAAGATATGGGGATGTCCATGACTACTGCATTTACTGTTTTTGCAAAGAAAGTGGTGAGCGAAGAGCGAATTCCTTTTGAAATTGGTAGGAAACGAATGAATCCAGAAACACAAGAAGCATTGGATGAAGTGCGTTGGATGAAAGCACATCCCAATATGACCAAATCTTATAGTGATGTAAATGAAATGATGAAGGATTTGCTGAAGTGAAATATCAGATTAAGCCAACTAAGCGATTCCAAAAAGATGTAAAGAAAGCGCAGCGGCGAGGGTGTGATCTTCGTTTGCTGACAGAAATTATTACATTACTAGCTGATGGTAAGACTTTACCGTCAAAAAATAAAGACCACTGGTTATATGGTAATTATGAAAATTGTAGAGAATGCCATATTACACCAGATTGGTTATTAATCTATGAAATTTCTGATACAGATTTGTTTTTATATCTGACTAGGAGAGGGTCGCATAGCGATTTGTTTTAGAAAAATTTGAAATTTAAAGACAGCTTCATGAAAGGAGCTGTCTTTTTTGTTATAATAATTTGGTGCCTGGTAGCTAGGAAAATAAGGTTATTATTGTGCCTTGTGCATTTTCTTACATATTGAATCTATGTTTTGTCTCAAGGTTATAAAGTGGTATATGTTGGTTATGGGAAAAACATAACCAACATATAACCCTTTATAACCTTTTACTAGTCCTATTTCTTGCTGATGATAATCAAAGAAATCAGTAGAATAATAACCTTTTTACTTTTGGAATAAGGAGAAATGTTATGAAAGGTAAACTTATTGTATTAGAGGGGATTGATGGCAGTGGAAAGGCGACACAGTCTGCTTTATTGGAAGAAACGCTGAAACAGGAAGGGGAAAAAGTGATGCATATTTCCTTTCCTGACTATGACAGTGATTCTTCTGCGCTGGTCAAGATGTATCTCAAAGGGGATTTCGGCAAGGACCCGTCAGCCGTGAATCCCTATGCGGCTTCTCTTTTCTATGCAGTGGATCGGTTCGCTTCTTATCGGATGAAATGGAAACAGTTTTATGAAGAAGGGGGCATCGTCATCGCTGACCGATACACCACTAGCAATATGGTCCATCAGATGACCAAGTACGATGACCCGGAAGAACGGAAGAAATTCCTCTCCTGGCTGGAAATGACCGAATACGGAGAATTGAAACTGCCGCGACCGGACAAGGTGATTCTTCTGGACATTCCGCTCTCTATTTCAGAAAACCTGGTGAAAGAACGGGCCAAGCAAGGGGGCTCCATGGATATCCACGAGCAGCATTTGGATTATTTAAGAAAATGCCACGATGCGTACCAAGAACTGGTGGTGCACTACGGCTGGACAAAAATCGCTTGCGCTAACCATGGCGTGCTCCGGAGCGTGGAAGAGATTCATGAGGACGTCTTGAAAGCAATTAGGAATTAGAAATGAGGAATTAGGAATGGTGGTGGCGGCGCACAATTCATAAAGCGCCGCAAAGGATTGATGAGAGAAATCTCTTTGGCTTTTAAAAGATGAAATTTATTTTGCTTTCTTTCCTTAATTTAATTTATAATACATATGAAAGGGAAGGAGGAATGTACAATGAAACCAATACTTGAAGCAGAATACATTACCTTGTTAAAAGATTGTATTATTGAAGCAATTTCTCCTCTGCAAGTATATTTATTTGGCTCTTTTGCAGAAGGCACAAGTAAAGAAGATAGTGATTATGATTTCTATGTAGTAGTTGATGATTCAGCGGTTAATTTGCTTGAGTTGACAAGAAAAGCATACCGTTCTATGAGAGGAAAGAAAAACAGGCCTGTTGATATCATTGTTGTCAGGGAAAGCAAGTTTAATGAACGTAAGAACTGGAAATTATCTTTAGAACGTCAAGTAAAGGATAAGGGAGTTTTATTATATGCAGCCTGAAGTGAAAGAATGGATTGACTTTGCCAAAATGGATTTGGATACAGCCCGGTATCTATACGAGACATTTTATCCTAAACCACTTCAAATTATTTGTTACCATTGCCAACAAGCCGCAGAAAAAGTTCTGAAAGCAGTTAGGGTGGCTTATGGAAATGCAGGTGGGCTGCCAAAGGTACATGATTTGGAATTTCTATTAAGCCAAATGAAAAATTACGTTGATGTTAAGGAAGAACTTTGGGATTGTGCCGAAATATTAACCCCTTATGGAGTGGAAGTACGGTATCCTGGGGGAAGTGAAATAACGGATGCACAAACCAAACAGGGGCTGGAATGTGCTACGATTTTGTATAACTGGGCAATACAAGAAATCGAAAGCAAATAGGTTAAAAAGGTTATGCGATTATTGAAATTGCATAACCTTTTTTAACCTCTATAACCTTGCCATAAGCGGAATATGTTATTGTTGCCCATAAGAACGTGGCACAATTATAACCTTCTTATATGTAGCGGTATTATTTTTGTTTATGGCTCTTTATTCCTAATTATATTTTCCCTCTCTTGCCATATCTGTTATAATAGTATTGTAAAGAAAATCTCTTCAGGGCGGGGTGCAATTCCCCACCGGTGGTAAAGGATAACTAACGTATTTCCTGAGCCCACGAACCTTATACAGGTTGCTATTCCATTAAGGCTTGAATCAGTAGGAATGATTTGGATGGTGGATTAGGGTTCTCAAGGTTCTAAGGGTTCTCAGGTTTCTAGAATGAGATACTAACGGTAATCATCTCGTTCGAGAAACCTGAGAAACTTGAGCGACTTGAGTAACCTGAGAAACCTTTATATCAGCACAAATCATTTCTATGTTTCACCTATTGGAACCGCCTTGTAAGGTAGATCTGGTGCAATCCCAGGGCCGACGGTACAGTCCGGATGAAAGAAGAGTGGCGTATGATTTTATAATGTCCACCTCCCTGAACGAAAGGAAGGTGGATTTTTTGCGTATAGACGAAGATAGAAAATTTATGTCCCGTGCGTTGGAATTGGCAGTCCGCGGGATGGGGCATACCCGGCCCAATCCGATGGTAGGGGCGGTGCTGGTGAAAGATGGCCGTATTATCGGGGAAGGCTGGCATGAACAGTATGGCGGCCCTCACGCAGAGGTGAATTGTTTCGCCAATGCCACCGAAGATCCGACTGGGGCGACGCTCTATGTGACGCTGGAACCTTGTGCCCATTATGGAAAGACACCGCCTTGTGCTGACTTGGTGATTTCCAAAGGGGTAGATCGGGTGGTGACAGCCATGGTGGATCCCAATCCATTGGTGGCAGGGAAAGGCATTCGTCGCATCAAAGACGCTGGCATTTTTGTCACTGTGGGTGTCATGGAAGAAGAAGCCAAGCGGTTGAACGAAGTATTTCTTAAATATGTCACCCAGCATAAGCCGTTCGTCCTCTACAAAGCAGCCATGTCTTTGGATGGAAAGACCGCTTGCTACACCGGCGACTCGAAGTGGATTACTTCGGAAGATGCCAGAGAAGAGGTGCATGTGCTCCGGGGATGCTACAAAGGCATCATGGTGGGCGCTGGCACCATTTTGGCGGACAACCCGCTTTTGACGTCTCGCACGGAAGGCATGATTGACCCGGTCAGAATCATCGTGGATGGCAATCTGTCGGTACCGCTGAAAGCCAAAGTGTTCCAAGAACCGGGCGAAAATATTGTGCTCACCACCACCGCAGGGGATGAAGCGAAACGGCAAGCCCTGACTGACATGGGTGTCGATGTGATTATCGCCGATGGGGATGAAAAAGGAAAAGTAGACCTGTCTTCTGCCATGACCGGTTTGGCCCTAAAAGGCATCGATGGCATTCTCCTAGAAGGGGGTGCTACCCTGGCTGCTTCGGCATTTGCGGAAGGCATTGTGGATAAAGTTCGCATTTATGTGGCGCCAAAAATCATCGGTGGGAAAGAAGCGCCTGGTCTCATCGGCGGCGAAGGGGCTCGTTCCATGGCAGAGGCCTTGCAGCTTCGGGACATTCAGACTGAAATGTCTGGCCCAGACTTGGTGATTCAAGCCTATGTGGACCACGCGAAACAAGAAGAACCGAAGCCGGAGAAAACTCGCGCTCCGAAGGAAATACTGAAGAGAGAGGAAAACTAGGATGTTCACTGGTATTGTAGAAGAAATAGGGCATATTCGCCATATTTCCAGAGGAAACGACACCTGCACATTGACCATTTCCTGTGAAAAAGTCCTGGAAGGCACGAAACTGGGGGATAGCATCGCCGTCAACGGCACCTGCCTCACTGTGGTCCGCATAGATACAAACAGTTTCGACGCCGATGTGACACCGGAAACTATGCGTCGTACGTCCTTCTCGATGGTGCGGATTGGTTCTCCAGTGAATCTGGAACGGGCTCTTCGCCTGTCCGATCGTTTGGGTGGACACATCATGCTGGGGCATGTCGATGGGGTAGGCCATGTGAAATCCTTCGTGAAAGAAGGAAACGCCATCAATGTGACCATTTCCTTAGATAAGAAATGGATGCGTTACGTGATTGAAAAAGGCTCCGTCGCTGTGGACGGCATCAGCCTCACCGTGGCGAAACGGAAGGAAGACTCTTTCACTATCGCCCTCATTCCTCACACAGGAGAAAAAACCATCCTTCTGTCGAAACATCCCGGTGATCCGGTGAATATCGAATGTGATTACCTGGGAAAATATGTGGAACAGTTAATGAAGAAGGAGTCTGACAGAGGAGTCACTATGGACATGTTAGCCATGTTGAAATAGTGAGGAGTGAGGAATTAGGAGTGAGGAGTGGTATTAGTCCCATAACGGATTGTCGTACTGCTAGTGAAGTATACCGCTAGAGCTGCCCATCTTCGCTTCACTCGAAATGGCGTCTCACTATATCCCTGCGTCGCTTTGCTCCTAGCGATATAGTTTGCTTGCGCTGTTGCCTTCGGCAGCTCCCCCGACAGGGTAATGCTGTTAAGTTAAGGATTTGCGCCAGTAAGCATGATTTGGTTTGTGATTATAGGTTACTCAGGTTTCTCAAGTTGCTAAGGCTGCTCAGGTTCTTCGAATGCGCTGATAGACGCTAGCGTTATCATCTCATTTGGGGAACCTGAGAAACTTGAGAGTCCTGAGCAACCTGAGAAACTTTGTCACAAAAGGAATCATCGCATATTTCGCTTAACTTAATAGCATTGCCCGACAGGGGAGCCGAGACAGCAGTGTAAATTTACTTAGGGGCGCACAACTTATAAAGCGCCCCAATACCCCTTTTCTTATAAAATTTATGCTAATTACGCATTTTTTTCATTTCTGTTGGTTACAAAGAGTCAAAAAGTTATGATTTATGGGCAAGGTCATTAAAGGGTTATGTCATAACCTTTTATACCCTTTTCCCTATCGGTATATGGAATATAAGACACAAACCAATTCATAAAAAATAACCTGCCCGAAGGGCATAACCTTTTGTGAACTTTGTTACTATTTATATGTTGTACATTTGGGAGATACTATGAACTACCAATTTGATCCAATTGAAGATATCATTGACGAAATTCGACAGGGACATATCGTCATCATGCAGGATGCGGAGTCTCGCGAAAACGAAGGGGACTACATCTGCGCTGCTGAATTTGCAACACCGGAAAATGTGAATCGCATGGCTTCTGAAGCCAAGGGCGTCATCTGTATGCCAATGGCAGCAGAAATCGCCGATTCTCTCTACCTGGGACCGATGATTCGTCACAACACCGACAACCATCAGACCGCATTCTTGGAATCCATCGATTACAAAGACTCCGGCACCGGCGTATCGGCAGCGGCTCGTTCCATGACAGCCCTGGAAGCCATCAAAGACGGAGCGAAACCAGAAGATTTCCGTCGCCCAGGACATCTATTTCCACTGAAAGCCAAACCCTGGGGCGTACTGGAACGGCAGGGCCATACAGAAGCTACGGTGGACCTGGCCCGTCTGGCAGGATTGAAACCGGCGGGGCTCTGCTGCGAAATCATGAACGAAGATGGCACCATGGCCAGAAGAGATGACCTGTTCAAACTGGCCAAAGAAAAAGGTCTCAAAATCGGCAACATCCAGGAATTGATCGAATACAGAAAGAAACACGAAACCATCGTAGAGCGCATCACCCAAGCCAAGCTGCCCACCAAGTATGGCGACTTTGAAATCTACGGCTTTGTGAACCGCATGAATGGAGAGCACCACGTGGCACTCACCATGGGCGACGTGTCTGACGGGAAACCGGTGTTGTGCCGTATTCATTCCGAATGCCTCACCGGGGATTGCTTCGGCTCCCTTCGTTGCGACTGCGGCCAGCAGCTGGCAGCAGCTATGAAACAGATTGCCAAAGAAGGACGGGGCGTTTTGGTATACCTTCGCCAGGAAGGACGAGGCATTGGTTTGATTAACAAAATCAGAGCCTATGCCCTGCAGGATGAAGGCTATGACACAGTGGAAGCGAACTTGAAACTGGGATTTGCTGCAGACCTTCGTGAATACATGACCGGCGCTCAGATTCTGAAAGACCTGAAAGCCACCACCATTCGCCTTTTGACCAACAACCCGCAGAAAATTGGCGACGTCAGCGAATACGGCATTACCATCGCTGAACGGGTGCCCATCGAAATTGCTCCCACCAAAGAAGATGAATTCTACCTGAAAACCAAACAGGAAAAAATGGGGCATATGCTGAAGCTTGATAAAGATATTGAAGAACCAGTAGTAAAGTAAATGGTAAGCAGTTAACAGTTAACCGTTAACCAATAGAAAAAGGAGAAAAAATACAATGAACGTAATTTCCGGACTTTTCAATGAAAATGAAATTCGCGTGGGCATCGTTGCCTCCCGTTTCAACGAAGTGATCGTTTCCAAACTGATTGACGGCGCTGCCGATGGCCTGGCTCGTCATGGGGTAGATATGGATAAAGTGGACCTGGCATGGGTTCCGGGTGCTTTTGAAATTCCCCTGGCTGCTAAAAAAATGGCAGAAAGCGGCAAATACGACGCTGTCATCTGCCTGGGCGCAGTTATCCGCGGTGAAACCGACCACTATGAACACGTAGCTACCGAAGTGACCAAAGGCGTAGCTATGGCATC
The DNA here is from genome assembly GCA_934216155.1 of uncultured Dialister sp. Lineage (GTDB taxonomy): Bacteria > Bacillota > Negativicutes > Veillonellales > Dialisteraceae > Dialister. Next base: position 9,880 of record CAKQBK010000007.1, on the reverse strand, counting down.
CCTCTCTTCCGGTATTCCAGTCCTCTACGGCGTACTCACCACTGATACCATCGAACAGGCCATCAACAGAGCAGGCCTCAAATCAGGCAATAAAGGCTTCGAATGTGCGATGGATGCCCTCGAAATGGCAAGCCTTTTCAAGAAACTCTAAAATGCAGTGAGAAGTGACAAGTGAGAAGTTAGAAATGAAGGTAGCGGCGCATGGCTTATAAAGCGCCGCTATTTTTTATTGCTTAGTGATTGGGGTCTGTGGCGGTAGAAATACTAGCGGATACCCTCTCCCTCTGAAAGGGAGGCGGGGGCAATGCTATTAAGTTAAGGATTGGCGTTAGTAGGTATGATTCCGCTAATGAGCATAAGGTTCTGAAGGTTCTAAGGGTACAAAGGGTTCTCACGTTCCTCGAATGAGCTGATAGACGCTAGCGGCACCATCTCATTCGGGACCCCTTAGAACCTTTAGTCCCCTTAGAACCTTCAGAACCTTTTATTATCAAATACTTGATTCATAAGATACTCTAAAGTATAATACTCATGAGTAGTATACTTTAGAGTATCTTATGGAGGCACGTGTATGATTGGAAGAGAAAAAGAACTGGAAGTATTGGAAAATTTATATCAAACGGATAGCTTTCAATTTCTTGTCATGTATGGACGTAGGCGTGTTGGAAAGACAACTATTTTACAAGAATTTGCCAATCGGCAAGACGTCATATTTTTTTCTGCCCAAGAAAAGAATGATGCATTGAACTTGGAAGATTTTTCAGAGGTCTTGCAGCGGCACTTTGAGGATGATTTTTACGCTCCTTTTCCATCCTGGGAGCGTGCCTTGGATTATATTTCTAAAAAAACCACGACAACAACAAAGAAAATAGTGATTGTCATCGATGAATTTCCTTTTATTGCCTCGCAGAATCCGTCCATCAAAAGCATATTGCAACATACTATAGACCATATATGGAAAGAGAAAAATGTATTTCTTATCTTGTGTGGCTCTAGTGTTAGCTTTATGGTGAATGATGTGATGGGATATAAAAGTCCTCTCTATGGCCGAATTACATCGCAAATGGAAATCAAGCCCTTTGACTACCTAGACAGTGCTAAGTTTTTTCCGCACTATACAAAGGAAGAACAAATTCAAGCCTATGGTATCCTAGGTGGTATTCCTAGATATCTAGAAGCCTTTGATGATAGGGTCAGTATAGAAAAAAATATAGCAACTCATATTTTATCTGAAAATGCATTTCTTCATGAGGAACCGCAGATGCTGTTACGCATGGAATTGCGAGAACCAAGTGTTTACAATACCATTTTGGAAGCCATTGCTTCGGGCTATAATAAACAAACTCTCATTGCAGATCATATTCATGAAGAACGGAGCAAGTGTGCGAAATACTTGCAAGTGTTACAAAGCATTCGCCTCATTCAAAAAGTAGTTCCGTGCGGAGAAAATGAATCTAGTAGAAAAGGAATCTATATTCTATCTGATTGCTATTATAATTTTTGGTATCGGTATCCTTTCTCTCATAAAAATTTGTATACTCTTCTTGGTCCAGGAGAGGCCGCCCATGAAATTATGGAACAAATAAATGATTACTTGGAACCTCGATTTGAAATTATTTGCAAAGAATATTTGATACATCAGGCTAAAAAGAGAAAATTGCCATTTATTCCAGCTCATCTGGGAAGGTGGTGGGGGACCAATCCTGCCATTCGAGCCCAAGACGATGTTGATATATTAGCCCTTTCTGAGGATGGTAGGCAAGCTATTTTCTGTGAGTGTAAATATAGAAATCAACCGATGCCTATGACAGAATATGAGGATCTACTTACAGCGGCGATGGCTTTTCCAAAAGTGAAAGAGAAATATTTCTATTTTTTCAGTAAAAGTGGATATACGGGAGGTGTGATAGAACGAGCCAATAGAGAAGGTGTTGCTTTGCTTACCCTAGATGACTTACTGTGAAAAAGAAAGTTTGTTCAGTTACGAGTGACTAGTTTACTCATTATTCATGATAGTCCTTTTTATTTAATGATTGCTCGTTAATTCATTTTATTGAAAAAGTGCGTAGTGAGTAGTGCGAAGTGCGTAGTGGTGGAAGGGGCGCACAATTCATAAAGCGCCCCAATACCCCTATTTTTATAAAAACATAAAATCAATACAAGAAAATTCGCTAAAACTTGTATAAACCTGTGCACTATTCATTCGTAAAATTGTGTAATATTCCTCGGTAAGCACAAGCTAGATGAATTAACGAGCAGTCACTATTTATGGTGCAATATAGTATAAATGTACTTTCTTTTCTATAAAAATGTTCCGATAAAAAGACTTCGCTCTACTATATAGATGGAGAGGAAAAAAGACATCTTTCCGGAATGCTCAATTTCATTGTGGAATCCAGTAGTACACACCTTAAGGACTGGAGGATACAAAAGAGAGGCGGTATAAATTTTAGATGCTCGATTTCCAATCCCAGCTAACAAGTGGGCCCGCAGACGAGCTGAAAACTACATAAGGAAGCATGGATACCTACCAAATACCAACTTCTGATGTTCAGGCTGTTACGACCGAACCTAGAGCTAGCATTTCCTTAGGGAAATTGTGAAACGCGCTGTTGCCGATTAATGGTGGTCATCATTATGGTTATCAAAAGGTGCCATGCTTTTTTGTGCTGCTATAAATGCAATGAGGAATGAGAAATTAGGAATGGTGGTGGCGGTGCACAAATTAGAAAGCACCGCATAAACATCTAGCAACTGTTTTTCTCTTCCTTTTTCAGAAAATCTGTAGTATCATATAGACATGAAATCTGATGCACTGTGTGTACACCTATTTCTACGTTTTCCTTCCGGTCCAAGATATCTTAATGCGCAGAGGACCTGACGGAAAGAAAACGGATGAAACGGCAGATCTGGCAAGGCATCGGAATCCATCGGGCATAGAGAGTGAAATGTAGACCCGTTTTTCTCTCCCTGCTTTGGGTCACATACAAATTACATAATCCGGAACTTTACACATCTCATTGTCTTCCTGCTGAACGAGCGCGTGGCGTTCTGACGACAGCAAAGACGTAGTACTTATGTACACAAGACGGCACCTGCGCCGTATTCAGGGTGCGCCCTCCTAGGTATAGATGGTGAGATTGGTTCCGGATTTTTTGCGTTGGGAAAATCGGTGGCTGGTGGATTGGTGACTCGTGACTGGGAAGTTTTAGGGATTAGGAGAAGTGAGGAATTAGGAATTAGGAGTGGTGGAAGGGGCGCACAAAGTTTAGAAGCGCCCCAATTTTTTTATATTGTTAGAAATTTGAGTCGACCGGAAGGGGTTCGCTAGAAAATTGTAAGGTTCTAAGGGTTCTCAGGTTTCTTGAATGAGATGATATACGCTACTATATCATCTCATTGGGCAATTAGAGTTTTAAACGTAGCGTCATTTCGACCGGTCGAATTTGTGCGAAATGAAACATATGATATAAAATTGTATGTGTAGGAGAGTGGAGAAATCTCAAGGCACTAGCGGAAAGGGCTTGTTGCATCTAATCATAATGGCGATACAATTTTTCGAGCAAAGCGAGAAAGACAGCTCTAGCGGATAATAGTTTTTGTTTGCGTATTGTATGTAGTTCAAAGATCCTGATGATGGTATAATGAAAATAAATCGATTACTTTTTTGTGGCTACATCAGGAGAAATAGGTATGGAAAAGACAAAAGTAAGATCCTGGGAAATTATCAACGAGTTGACGCTAATGAAGAAAACAGACAAATCTATCTTTCGATACGCTGGAGCTACCATTCCTAGAGAGATGCATGGATTCTTTGATGCCTGTTCTATGGAAAATGGAGAACGAAGAGACATCCAGGTGCGATACGATGGCTATACCTATGAAGCCCATTTAGAGAAGGAAAATTTATATCTCGGAAGAGTGCGTATCTTTTGGGAGAATAAATTGAAAGATGTTTTTGCAGAAGTGATGAAAGAAGAAACAACATTCCCATGGCTGATTATTTCTAAAGTGGGGGATGGGGTGTATGAGTTCTTTTTGAAATGAAATAGTAAGAAAAGAGGGTGACAATTTGATTTTGTCATTCTTTTTTTATACCCCTTTTAAAGAAAGTATCTTCTTGCAGATAGTCATGATTTGTGATCTAATATTTATATAGGAAGATGTTATAAATTATATGCCCTTTAAAATTATTAAAAATATTTTCTGTGTCAGTAGTTGTCGTTGACGAAATGTATAATAGTTACAGTAGAAAATTTTATATCTGGATTCGATCAATCAAAGTCTAATGGCAAATCTTTTGCTATTAGGCTTTTGTTGATCTAGGTGAGTAGATCGATCTTTTTAGAAAAGGAGATATATGATGGAACAAGCAAAATGGAGATTTGCCCCTAATGGAAATGCTGGGTATACCGGTATTAATGATTCAGGGATTGAGACATTTTCTGCACGAGTTATGCATTCACTGGTTCGAGAAACAATTCAGAATGCGTTGGATGCTAGAAAAGATGAAAGTGAACCAATTACTGTTGAATTTAAAGAATTTGAAATGCTAGCCAAAGATTTTCCTGATTATGAAGGGTTTTCTGAAAGTATACATGCTTGCTTGAGAGATAATGAAGATGATGATGCAAACGCTTTTTTTAAACGGGCAGTAGAAATTATAGATGGTAAACAGAACCAGGTTATTAGGGTGTTGCGTATTAGTGATAGGAATACAATTGGATTACAAGGGGCAGTAACGGGTGAAAAAGGAAGTAATTGGAGTCGATTGATCAAAGAAAGAGGCTCTTCCAATAAAAATAAAACAGCACAAGGAAGTTTTGGCATTGGTAAGTCTGCACCTTTTGCTTGTTCTGATCTACGAACTGTTTTTTATTCCAGCTTGTGTGAAGAAAAGAATGGCTCAAGAGTGTCATCTAATATTGGTGTGGCTCGTTTGATTTCTTTTAAAGATAAAAGATTTAAAACAGATACTGAAGATGGGTGGACTACGGGAACAGGATTTTATTCTGATAATAATAAATTAAATGCCATATTACAGGCGGCAAATTTTGACCCGAAATATCACAGAGATACTACGGGTACAGATATTTATATTATGGGGTTTATTCCTGTTGAAAATTTTGCAGACGAAGTAAAAAAATATGTACTTTTGAATTTTCTTGTGTCTATCTGGAATGGGATGCTCTCTGTGAATATTAATGGGGAAGAAATTAATAGAGAAAATTTGCAAGTATATATCCGGGGATTAAATGCAGAAGATGGAAAAGATATCAAATATTTAAAAGACTACTATGATCTGTTGGTACGTTCTGATTCAGGTGTAAAAGTGATTTCATTGAATGCTGATGAATATGGGAAAGAATATGGATTTGATAATGGAGAGTGTGAACTTCGTTTAAAAGAGGGACAAGGACTTAATAGCCGTATTCTATTAACTAGAAAATCAGGCATGCGCTTGTTTGAACAGGATCGTATTAGCAGTTCTATTGAGTTTACCGGGGTTTTACTTATGACCGGTCCTCATATGAATGCTGCGTTCAGAGCTTTGGAAGTACCATCTCATGATGCATGGGCTCCGGATCGTTTAAAAGAAATTAAAAAGAAAAAGCAAGCGGAAAAAATGCTTAAAGGATTTAGAAAATACATGCGAGATTGTGTGCGAAACACCTTTGGTAATACAGATGTTGAGCAATTGAATGCATTCGGTATGGCAGAGTTCTTGCCCGATGATTTAAATAATACGAATAAAAATGATGCAAAAGAAACTTTGGGTGGAGATATTGCTGAAATACGAGAGAAAGAAATTAATGTAGCAAAGCCTAAAGCAAGATCTATTGAAAAAACTAAAACAAATGGTGACGGAACAGGGGCTGCCGTTAAGGTGAGTACACATACTCATGAAGGAACATCTGGAAAGAAAAATAATACCGGTACAGATGGAGATGAGATTGAAACATACAAATATAAAGAAATTCCAATTCAGGCAAGAGTTCGTTCTGCAGATCCGCGAAAAGGGCAATGCTATATAGAGTATATAGCTCCTAAGAAAATAAAACGTGCCAAACTTGTATTACTTATAACCAATGAACGTGGTGTATCTAATAATAGTTTGACTATTAAGTCTGCTAATCTGCTTGTAGGAAATGGGCATATAGATTCTTGCCATGGCAATGAAATCTTTTTAACTGATATTGCCAAAGGGGAACGAGTACGAATTCAATGTGATGTAAATATTGACAGATATTGCATGATGGAGGCGGTATATTATGAAGCTAAGAAATAGTTTAACTCCTTACCCTATGTTATGTGCTTTTAATGATGATTATATAGATTCCAAATTTGCAGCAGAAGTTCAATGTAGGCATAGCTTAAATAATGTTCGAATTGATATTTGCTTTCATCTGGAAAATGCACAGTTACAACAATTGATTATGGAGGGAAAAGTTTCTTATTTAGTCCATATAGAAAGTCCTAAAACATCTCTGAGAAAACGGTTTAGTACTGGGAAAGAAAAATTATCTGTTTTATTGAATAAAGATGATTTATCTGATTGCATAGAAATTTGTACGTTTATTGTGGCGAATGAAGATATAGAAAATTATCATAATAGTTCGTTCAATGCTTTAGACAAAAATATGGTTGTTACCTTATCTAAAGGTAATATCATAGCAATTGGTACTTCTAAAGAAATCTATATAGAACGAAAGTCTACAGAAGCAAGGGATGCAGATAGTCTGATAAAAATTAGAAGAAATGCAAAAGGAAGAGCGGCTAGTATATATGTTGATACTGATAATGAAGACTATATTATATTGGGAATAGATGATTCTTTGTTTAACATATATAACTCGTTAGGCAAAGGTCGGTATCGCGAAGCCACTTTTTCATTGTTGTTTTTGCCTGCTATGATTGTGATTTTGACAAGAATGAAAAAAGATAGCGAATCTGCGGAAAGTCAATTTGAAGGTAAAAAATGGTATGAGCCTATTATGGACTTATTGGATAAAGCGGGATATTCACTGGAAAATTTAAAAGAAGATAATGATACGATTTTGGAAGCTGCCCAGGTGATTTTAAAAAATCCTATCCAAGTGGCCATGAATGCATTGAATACTGATGGTGTTGAGGAGGATAATTTATGATTCTTCAATATGTAACAAAAGCGACTTTAGATGATTTACAGCTTAATTTTAAAAGCTACAAGGAACATTATGTAAATCAAGATAAAAAATGGTTTAATAACTATTTCAAAGAGAATAATGGTTTAATCTCTTGTGATAAAGAATTTCCTGATTTTCAAATGAACTTGGATGCAACAGGTATTGATATGTCAAAAAAGCATCCGGAATATGGTTTGAATGAAATTGAAAATATCAAAATTCTTTATGGCGCATTGAAAGATTTGCCATTGTCTGTTGCCTGGGATGAACGATTTTGGACAGGATTATCGCATACGGTACTTTGGGATTATATTTGGTTTCGTAGAAAAAGTGAAATTCAAGGTGGAGTGGACAAAGATATAAAAAGTTCATACTTGCGTATTATTGCAGGGCGTAGAGGTGTATTTGTAAATTGTGTATCTCGTTTATGGTGGGCTGGATATTTAACCTATGACGATAGCAGAGAGAATCCGTATGAACTTACAAGATTGTTAGCTCAAAAGGCGTTTCCTTCTCAAATGGTATTGCTTAGTTCTCGAAATTTTACTAGCAATAGGGATATTATGCACGGTATTTTGAGGGCGTTATTAGATTATGAGAAATTGGGATACCAAGTCAATCGTGCTGCATTTGAAACGATTTTAACCTATTTAAATAATATCAGTGCAGTCACTATTTTGGATTTTCTAAGTGAGGAGGAAATCTATCAGATTAGCAAAGAAAGACTGGAAATCTATTTAGCGGGATTAACGGAAGCAGAATTGGAGAAGGCTAAGAAAAAAGACAATTTCATTCATCAGGTACTGCCGAAAAAGAAGAGTTTAGGTGAAGAGATTGTTTTATCAGTTGAAAAGGAGAAAAATAAAAGTAAGAAGCCATTGTATACTGGATCTTTTTTAGTGGCAGAACCGAGAAGAAAAACATCTCGATATACAAGTCGGAAAAAAGGAATTAAACGAACTATTACTTTAGGAAAGAACAAATGAGTATTATGAAAAAAGGAAAACTATGGGATTTCGTTTTCATCGCCGAATCAAAATACTCCCCGGTGTTACGTTAAATGTGGGGAAGCGAGGGATTTCTACATCTATCGGTGTACGTGGTGCTCATGTGACATTTGGGAAGAATGGTACTCGTACTACGGTGGGGATACCTGGGACGGGGATTTCTTATACCACTTTGTCAAAGAATCGCACTTCTTCTGCATCTAGTGGAGTGGGTGCACCCTATTTGAAACGGTGTCCTTATTGTGGGCATGGCATGCGGAAACGATGGGATGCTTGCCCGGCGTGTCATAGACTGCTGGTACAGCCGTCATTACCAACGGAGCCTTCTATTTCTTCAGAAGGCATTCATTGCACGCGATGCGGTGCTGTGTTTCAGCAACAACCTCATTTTTGTTCGCAATGTGGGCAGAAGTTAGAAGAGTGTACACCAGAAATTGATCCTGTCCCTTCTGCAGAAGTGGCAAAGCTATATGCCGATCACAATTTCAGTGTATGTCCTCATTGTCATTATCCCATTCCGCGGGGAAAAGGTTGTAAATATTGTTTTAATTGTGGGACGATTCTTCCGGAGGATTCGGGATATACCAGTGTCAGTGGCTGTTGGTTATGGATATTAGGTGGAGCACTTCTTTTAGGAATTCTTTTTCTGTGAGGAAATCATTATAGATTATGAAACAATCAAGTTCATTGGCTTTTTAAATGAGTTAGCTGCTGATAGTGAATATGAATTTACTCCTTTTTCTAAGGTTAAGGATGAGGAAGAAGGGGGAATTATCTATGACGATACGATTCGCTCTCTGAGGCGTTATCCAGTGATTGCAGATTTTCAGATAGCAAGGAATCATCGGGCTATCATTTCTACGTGGAATGATGTTTATCAAGAGCAGGGATTAGTGATTGAAGTGGTATGGGAAGATTCAGATGATTGGTATGTGGAAGTGACGTCCAGGATGAATCCCGATTTTGATATCATTATAGAAGATGGTCGGTGGTATACGGTGTGAGGTTTTTCGTATCAAACTGCATTGTATTTCTTAAACAAAAAATGGAAACTTGTGCATGGCAGCCAGGTTTCCGTTTTTGTGTTTTGAGTAAAGAAGATAGTGATAGTACCATTTACATTATTTCTATCGGTCATATATGGTGAATGATGTGGGAGTAATGTAGAACGCAAAGATTGATAACATGCAAAATAGCCGCTGGCGTTATCTTCTTTATTGAGATGATAACGCCAGCGGCTATTTGCACATTCGGGGAACTTGAGCAACCTGAGAACCCTGAGTAACCTGTGAACCCTTTTCAAAAGACACGACAAAAACACGGATAGAAATCCGTGTGGAATTGCCAGGGAGAGGTCACCATGAATACGGCGAAGGCGCATGCCAGATGGGAAGATTGGTGAAATCAGGTACTTTTGCTATTAAGATAAGCGAAACATCATATGATTTCATTTGCAGCAAAGTTTCAGAGGTTGCTCAGGATGCTTAAGTTTCTCAGGTTCCTTGAATGAGATGATAACGCTAGAGAATACTAGTACATTCGAGAAATGTGAGAGACCTTAGTAACCTATGAAACCTGAGTAATCTATAACTTTTAGCGGAATCATACCTATTGACGCAAATCCTTAACGTAACAGCAGTGTCTGTTTCTCTCTGCCCAAGGGCGCTCCAAACTGGTCGTCAAAGTCAGCCATCTATGGGAAATATA
>CAKQBK010000006.1 GCA_934216155.1 uncultured Dialister sp. | reverse complement strand
GTCTTGTCGCTAGCACGGATGCGGTACGGAAGTCCTGTTATGCCGTGGATTGGAAGATACTATGCTTTTTGTTTTTGTGTGACTAGTGACTGGTGACTCGTGACTTGGAAGTCATTCATCGTTTGTCATTTGTCGGTTTGCAAGAGTTGGTGGACATGGCTCTTGCACCATATCCTACCTGACGTCAGGTCGAGAGGATGAAGTCTATAGAAGAGATGATTTCTTTCTCCATCTGCCAGATTCCTTTAAAGGTATACGCGTATAATCTAACTTTGATGGATTCCGAAATCGCTCTTCCGAGCTCGGACTTCATTACCCCTCTATATAATAAAACGGAAAAATGAGGGAAAAAACGAACATTTTGAACATTAGAATTTCATTATTTCGAGTTTGTTGTTGGTTGTCTGTTGTTAGTTGTTGGTTTATGCTCCGTGTTCTTTCGATACAATCAGCACAAATACGCAGCGGCATTGGTTTAAGGTTTTGGGGGTTAGCGGGTAAACCTTAAACCCAAAACCAATGACATTTTCATCGTGGCAGGTTGTCATAAAAAGAACTTGGTATGTAAACCAACAACAAACAACTAACAACCACCAACATTTCCCCTCTATCTATATAATCAGAAATTTTCCTAAAAAAAACGAACATTTTGAACATTAGAATTTCATTATTTCGGTTTTGGTTATTGGTTGTTGGTTGTTGGTTTATGCTCTGAGTCCGTAGTATACAACTTGCACAAAACCACAGTGTCACTGGTTTAAGGTTTAGGGGTTACATGCTAAACATTAAACCCTAAACCAATGCCTATTTCTTCTCAGCAAGTTGTCACCAAAGGTCTCGGCTGGCAAACCCGCCAAACTACCAATGCTGTTAAGTTAAGGATTTGCATGAGTAGGTATGATTTCGTTAGAGGTTATAGGTTACTCAGGTTTCTCAAGTTGCTAAGGTCTCTCAGGTTCTCGAATGTGCTAATAAACGCTAGCGTTATCATCTCAATCGGCGAACCTCAGAAACTTGAGCAACTTGAGTAACTTGAGCATCCTATAACCTCTACGGGAATTAGCTCTACTAACTCTTGCTTTGCTAACACTCCCTATGTATTTCTCCAACAATAATGCTTCCAATCACAAAACTGGCAAGCTTTTCTTTGCCCATCCGGTGTCGGTTCTGCTTTATGGGCAAAGTCTTCGTTCATGATGCGATGCACAGTCTCATCAAATTGTGCGATTCGTTCTTTCACCATTTCCTGTGTGTAATCGAAAGTCACCAGTGGGTCTTCGCTTCCTGTGAAATAGAGTTGCAACTTTCCAATCGATTTTCCCACCTTCTTCTCCACCAGGTAGGCGTACACTTCCAGCTGTCCTCTATATTTCGCTAGCAAGGGACTATCAAGTTTCGGCTTTTTACCGGTTTTAAAATCAATGATATCCACTGTATCCCCAGTGCCTTGAAGCAAGTCGATGGTGCCGTCCATGATGTAATCTTCTTCGACCAATTCCAATGGCAGTTCCGCTTCCTGGATAGATCCCCAGTGGCCTTTTCTAAACGATACATAGGCCATAATTTGTTGAAACATTTCCTCCAACTGGCTTTGGGACAACCAGGTATTTTCCTTTTTAGACAAAGAGGTATAATTGGCCATCATCCATCCATAGAGCACCGCCGGAGTAAGCGCCTTTTCTTCCCCTCGAAGAACCGCGCGATGAATGTCTTCGATGGTTTCATGAACCAACTGCCCAAAGAGCAGCCCCATGCCCTGGGCAGACGCGAAGCGATAGATGCGGCTCCATTTATATTTCAAAGGACATTCTTCATAGAGTGCCACTTGGGTGGTATAGGAAAACCGCTGCTTGAAATGGGCCGCTTTGACGGGGCGAAATTCCATTTTATCATAAGGAATTCGCGGGTCATCATATTCAGGAAGCACAGACAAGGCACGTTGAAACCATAAACTGGGAATCGGTTTATGTGATTTGGCTTCTATATGGGTGGCAAGTACCAGCAATGTTTCCGCCCGGGAAAAGGCGGTGTAATATTTCCGAAGGAAATCCAATTCATGCCAGATATCCACTGGCTCATAGGGATGACGCCCGGTCACCTGAGCCGTGATAGATGGGATCCAATCATCATTTCCCCAGGGACTATCTTCCAGAGACGCCACGATGACTACCGGGTATTCCAGCCCTTTGGATTGATGAATATTCAAAAAAGAAACTTTCCCCGATGGAGCGTATCGTTCTTCATCTTCGTATTCATCCACTTTATTTTCAAACCAAAGTCTAAGATACCGATAGAAGAACAGGCACACATCCTCCAATGTTTCTTTTCCTTGCCCGTGGTTATCTTTCAAGAAATAGCCGAATCGATTGATCAACCGCGTAATGGCCGATAGATTGCGAACTTCCGGTACTTCTTCTGTGACGGCCTGGTCAAGCCACACAGAAAAGGGTGCAAAGGATAATAGAGAATACACCAATCCCAGTAAGCTATCGGGCATTTTCTTTTCGTAAGAAATCCAGCTTCGTGTGCGTTCTACCCAATGTTTCAGTGGTTCATGTTCCGGCTTTTCCATCATCTGCTCTGCCATGGATTGAAAGAAATTGTAGGTTTCAACCATTTCATCGGTTTCTTTCAGTTCCGGATATTGTTCCATATGGTCGGAAAAGCAAGGAAATAGGGCAAGCAAACATCCCAACAGCCACGCCACTTCTTTTCGTTCAAAGAAATGCCCTGCCCGGGGCGCATACACAGGAATCTGATTTCTTTCCAGCATGATCTGCAAATCCTTCGCCTTGTAACTCTTGACAGAGCTCCATAACAAGGCCACCTGGTTGTAGTCAGTGATTTTTCCGTTTTTCTTTAATTTCTGAATCAGGTCCACCATTTTCTTCAGCCACGTTTGGTAATTCCCATCAGTCACTTTAATGACCGACTGGGGCAATCCCTCTTCGTGGGCTTTGATTTTCCCTTTCAGATACCGGTAGTATCCATGGTCTTCTTTTTTCCAAATTTGCGAATGGGGATAGAGCTTCGTCATCCAAGCACCGCAAAAGTCGACGATGCCCTGGGTAGAGCGATAATTGGTATCCAACTTATAGATATGACATTTGTCGATTCCGCCATATCGATCCCCAAAGCTCAGAATATTTCCCACCGTGGCCCCGCGAAAACGATAAATGCTTTGGTCGTCATCGCCTACCACAAACACATTCCGTTCCGGCCCCATCAGAAGCTGAATCAGTTTTTCCTGGATGTAATCCGTATCCTGGTATTCGTCAATCATAATGTATCGGATACGTTGCTGCAGCAATTTCCGAATCTCTGGATGTTCCGTCAACAGGCGATAAGTCTCTGTCTGCAATCGGGTATAATCGATGAAATTTCCCTCTCGGGAAATCCGTTCATATTTCATCATCATCCGACCAAGCACTTCGCCTCGCCCTTGCAATGCTTGTCCGAACTGACGGCGCAATACTTCCGGGTCCAGCAACTCCTCCGCCAGACCGCCTACATAATGGCAAATGAGATCACAGCGCTTCCATGGGCTCTTCGGATGAAATTGCCCCATTTTATCGGTGTACCCCTTAGATACCACCTTTTCAAAATCCGGAATTTGGTCGAACTCCTTCAGGTGCCCATACACCAAGTATTTCTGCTCAAATTGGTCCGTCTCTAAATAATTTCTCTCCAACGTGGTGTATTCTCGAAACTCTTTCAAGATCATGCGGCAAATGTGATGAAACGTGCCCAGGTACATATCATGGAGATTCACTTCGATTCCCCGCTGGGACAACTCATTGGTGAGCCGCGTGGTAAGCTCCTTCGATGCTTTCACCGTATAGGTGACGAGCATAATTTCCTCTGGCTTCACATGCTTGTCCTGAATGAGATGGAGCACCCGCTGAATAATCGTATAGGTTTTTCCCGTACCAGGCCCTGCAATAACCAGCGTTGGGCCCTCGGAATAGATGGCTGCTTTCTGGGAATCGTTCATGATAACTCCTCTCTATACCTATGGAAATTACAAAGCATAATGTAAATTGCGTAATGCAACGTAAAGCGCCTCAAATATATTATGATTATATAATCATTCCTACTTAGCAACAACATATCCGCCTTTTCTATTGTAATTTTCTCGTAAAGTGCTACACTAAAATCATCTTGTCATTTGTATTTCAACAGTGAGGTGTCTTTATGAAAAGAAATTTAATCCGTCACGCCCTTGTGGGTTGTCTCCTTCTTTCATCCTGCTGTCTGTTAGGAAATACGGCTGCTGCCGCTTCCTATCAAGATAGTCTGACCGCCAAAGCAACCGCCCAACAGCTGGCTCAGCAAGAAACCATGGGACTTCTATGGATGCGTACCTCTGCCGAATATCGCGGTCTTTGCTACCAAGCTTACCATGCAGCCACAGTAGAAATTGATGCCGCTTTGGCCGACACCAACCGAAACAAGAAGCCATTGGCTATCATTCTTGATTGCGATGAAACCGTCGTCGATAACACAAGAAATATGGGAATTTCTGCAGCCGAAGGAAACGGAAACTACAACGGTCGCTGGTGGAGAAACAGTGTCCATCAAGGCACCTCCCTTGCCATGCCTGGCGCCAAAGAATTTCTGCAGACTACTGCCCAGAAAGGAATCGAAATTTTCTACGTCACCAACCGCTATGGCCCCACCAATGGAGAAGCTACCATCAAGAATTTAAAAGAATTGGGATTCCCATCGGTAGATAAAGAACACATCCTGTTCTTTGAAAAAGATAGCAACAAGCAGCCTCGATTTGACCAAGTGACTGCCAAGTACGATGTGATCCTTTACTTAGGTGATAATGCCGGCGATTTTCCTCTGAATACCCACGGAAAAACGTTGCAGGAAAGAGCAGATATTTTTGACCAGAACAAAGAAAACTTTGGCACCAAGTACATCGTCCTTCCCAATCCAGCCTACGGATCCTGGGTCAGTGCGCTAGATAAAAACTATCAGAAACTTTCCCCTAAAGAACGAGATGCAATCAATCAGAAATATTTGAAACAATAAGAAAAAAGCTATGCCAACCTTTGCGTTGACATAGCTTTTTTCTTATTGTGACTGATAAATAATTCATGTAATCCGTAGTTATATGGAAATATGAGTATTAACCAATTACCTTGTATCGAAATTACCAATTTATATAAAAATGGGTATTGGGGCGCTTTATGAATTGTGCGCCCCTTCCACCACTACGCACTCCGCACTACTCACTACGCACTTTTCACAGAAAACGAATTAATGACCAGCCACCAGCTACTATAATAAAAGAGCGGATTTCCCAGTTTCAAATACTTCTCTGGAAAATCCGCTTCAATCTGGTTATCTTATTATATCATATAATGAAAATTTGTTTTTCCTAGTCACGAGTCACCAATCTCCCGAAACTCACAATTCTGTCAAGAATGTCATAAGCAGTTTGCATCGTTCAAAGAGAGACGCCTGGTCTGCCCATTCTCTTTCGGTGTGATTGAATTGCCCTTTCACCCCTAAAGCGCACAAAGTTGGTACGCCGCACATGGTCAGGAATGTGGAATCGCTGGCGCCACCTACAGCAATGGCTTTCATTTTTGGGAAACCGTGAGTTTTGGCTACGGCCTGTGCTTTTTCAAAAAGTGGCATCGTTCCCGGAAGCTGTTCCATAGCGCCGAAGCGAATAAGAGGTTTCAAATGGGTCACGGTATTTTCCACATAATGTTTCTTGGCGATGGCCTGGAAATCTCTATCGATTCGTTCGATACCGGACTGTTTGCTGAAACGGACATCCACTTTGCACCAAGCATGTTCTGGGATGGCATTGGCTACTGTGCCACCACCAATGACACCCGCATTGACGGTGGTACCTTCTTCCCAATCGGTTTCATGCTGAATATCCAGAATCTTGTGAGCCAATTCTTCCACTGCACTGCGTCCGTCCTGGGGATTATTTCCTGCATGGGCCCCTACACCATCAATGGTAAACATATACTGGGCGGCCCCTTTGCGCTGGATCACAATGCTATTGTCAATGAAACTGGTTTCCAGATTGAATCCCATAAGAGCACCAGTCACTTCTTTTTTATAATCCACATCTGCATGAGAATTCTGATGGCCCACTTCTTCATCACCGGCCAAAACAATTTTCAGTCGGTACTTGCTATAGCCTGCTTCAACGAGGAATTTCACCGCATAGAGCAGAATGGTGACGCCGCCTTTCATATCCAACACCCCTGGGCCAGTCACTTTTCCGTCGGTGACAGTGAAAGGACGTGCTGCGGCAGTGCCATCAGCAAAAACCGTATCCATATGACCGGTAAGCACAACAAAAGGTAAAGACGGATCACCATATTCGGCCACCAGCATGTTACCAGCCGTTTCATAGGTATGGAAACGAACAGAAAATCCTACTTTTTCCAGAAAAACTTTGATATCCTGTCCCACCGCATCGACGCCTGCTTTATTGGCAGACCCGCAATCGCGATTGACCAGGAATTTCCAAGTGTCCATCATGTCATCCTGATGGGCATCCACTTGGTTGTATAATTTTTTTATATCTGTCATTTAAAATCTCCTATCTGTTTGAAATGCGTAATGCGAAGTGCGTAGTGCGTAATGGTGGAAGGGGCGCACAATTCATATAGCGCCCCAGTCCCCATTTTTATATTAAAAAATTTGCAACGCTTCATCATTTGTGTCGCCGCCACCTGTATTACGCACTACGCATTTTTGTCACTTATTTTGTCACCTTCAACAAAATTCCAATCATCAATTTTGTCCGTGCGAAGAGGCTATCTACATCAGCCCATTCTTCTACGGTGTGATTTCTAGCACCTTCTACGCCAATAGAGCAAAGGGTTGGAATACCAGCCTGTACGGTGTAAGCCGCATCGGATCCGCCACCGCAAAGTTTCGGTCCCGGAACAGGCCAACCGTTTTCTTTAGCTACTTCCTGTGCCACTTTGAGCAGGTTCATAGTCCCTTCGGTGCGTTCCATTTCATCAAATCCAAAGGTATCAGAAATCTTGGTGGTCACATCTGGCACAAACTGTTTCGCTACAATGGCATTGACCTTTTCACGAAGCATGGGCAGGTCATCGTGGCTGACATAACGGAAATCACATTCCACTTTGCAATAAGCCGGTGCCGCATTGGCTACGGTGCCCCCTTCGATGGTGCCTACATTGACATTATACCCCTTGGAGAGGTCCGACAGGGCTTCAATTTCAATAATTTTATGAGCCATTTCCAAAATCGCACTTCTGCCATTCTGCGGATCATTGCCCACATGGCAGCCACGACCGAAAGTTTCAATGATGAAACGCCAGCAGCCGCGACGCTGCACCGTAATGTCATGGTCTGTGAATCCCGTTTCAAAGTTGAAAGCGCATTTCGCTCCTTTGGCTTCCTTTTTAATAATTTCCGGATTGTTGGAATAGCAATGGGCCGGTTCTTCATCAGCTACCAGAATCACTTTGCATGGGAAATCGTAGCCTGCATCATGAAGGGCTTCCAAAGAAGAAAGGGCAATGGTGTCCCCGCCTTTCATGTCCAGTACACCTGGTCCATAGGCCTTGCCCTCTTTGATGGTAAAGGGACGTTTTGCGACTTCGCCTCTGTGAAATACGGTGTCCATGTGGCCCATGAGAATCACATAGGGCTTAGATAAATCGCCTCGTTCTCCAATGATAGTATCACCACATTCATCAAAAGAATAGCGACGAATGGAGAATCCCAATTTTTCCAAATGGGAAGCACAGAGATTCCCGATTTCCATGCCCCCTTCCTTGACACCAATCCCGGAATCAATAGAAACCATATCTTTCCACAAATTCACCATATACTCTTTGTGGGTATCGACCCAGTTGAATGCGTGTTCTTTGGTATTCATAATATTGTGCTCCTTTACATATCGAATAAGGGTTATATTCTCTATCATTCGCTAGAGACTTCTGGTATATTACCAAGAAATCAAAAAGGTTATTATTGTGCCAATCTCATTATCCTCATATATTTCCTCGATGGCTACAGATAAGGTTATACATGGTTATGCCAATAACCTTCTATAACCTGCCCGAAGGGCTAACCTTGTACCAATTCCTGTAAATACTTGATATCCTCTACAGAAATCTTCTCATATAACCTTATATGAGAGGCGGTGCTTCCAAATTTCAGGCGCCGCTACCACCATTTCTAACTTCTCACTGCTTTTTATACTCCCATTTTTCCAAAGTATGCTTTTCTACCACATCCATATTCAATTCAAATCCGGTGCCTGGCAATTCTGGCAGCTGGATTTTGGCGTGGGAATCAATATAGGTAGATGGAGTGACGATATCATCGGCATAGTAGCGATCGCTGCCTGGGATATCGTTCGGATATTTGTAATAAGGCAGGGTCGCAACAGCCATGTTATGCCCTCTGGCCACGCCGTCATCTACCATACCGCCACACCAGGAGTAAACTCCTCTTTCCCCAGCGAACTGCTGAATACGACGAGCTTCGGTAAGCCCCCCTACGCGTGCTACTTTGATATTGATGATTTTGCAACTGCCCAGTTCAATAGCTCTTCTGGCATCATCCACGCTATCGATACTTTCATCAAGGCAAATTGGCGTTTCAATTTCCGCCTGCAGATGGCGATGATCCACAATATCATCAGAAGCCAGTGGCTGTTCAATCATGAGAAGCCCCAGTTCATCCATTTCTTTGAACATCGGAATGTCATCCAAAGTATAGGCCGAGTTGGCATCCACCATGAGCATGATGTCTCCAAATTCTTTACGAACAGCCCGCATGTAGTTGATATCATAGCCCGGTTTAATTTTGCACTTCACTCTGCGATAGCCCTGTTTCATATATTTTTCAATGGTATGCAGCAGTTTGTCCGGTGTATCCTCAATCCCTAAAGATACTCCCGCTTCGATTTCATTACGAACGCCGCCCAGAGCTTTGTATTCTGGAATGCCCAATTCTTTAGCATACAGTTCCCACAAAGCGCAATCCACAGAAGCACGGGCCATGCGGTTTCTACGAATCCAGCTGGTATGGTCAAAGAACCATTCCGGATCTTTGAAATCTCCCGCTTCAAACAGGGCAGGAATCAAGTATTTCTGAATCACAAAGAGTGCTCCCATGGTGGTTTCTTCATTATACCAGGGACGCATGAAAGCGGAACAAGCGCCGCAGCCCACATGACCATCTTCATCATGGAGTTCTACAATCAAGAAATCTTTGGTGGTATTGAGACCAAAACTGGTACGGAACGGTACCTTGAAATCCAAACTCATTCTTCTAATAATCGCTTTGGTAATTTTCATAATATATACTCCTTCCTTATTTAGCATTTTCAATACTCATAAAGGAACCAGAGATTAGGCAATACATTTTCCTAATCCCTAACTACTAATCCCTAATAAACATGAAAACACAGGAAGTCTCCCCCCTGTGTTTTCTATATTGCTATTCATCCAGGTCCAGCACGTCTTCTGTTCTCTTTGGAATCAAGAGGGCACTGATGGCACACAGTGTAGCCATGCCCATCAAGAAATAGAACACCGCATTGAAAGAACCATTGAAAGCATGAACCAGGTACCCCATAATGACTGGAGAGATAAATCCAGCTACCTGTCCGCCCATGTTAATCAATGTGGAAGCAGAGCCTGCGATCTTGCCGGTGACGATTTTCAAAACAATCGCAACAGCAGCCCCTAAAATGCAAGCTTTGAAGAAGTACACGCCGCACTGGAAAATAACAACCCACATAATAGTTTCTGCATTGTACATGAAATACAGGAAAATGGCTGTCATAGCGGCACAAATAGCAACCATATAATGTTCTTTTTTGTCGAAATACTTATTCATAAACCAACCGCAAACGGCAGCAGAAAGGAAAGAAGCCATAAACGGGATAGGTGTCAGATAGCCTACAGCTTTCAGATTGATGCCCCGTTCTGCAATGAGATAGGTCGGCATCCATGCATCGAGCCCTTTGTTGATGCAGGATACGCAGAAAGCACAAAGAACCAATTTCCAAATCATGGAGAATTTCATAAGACGCAGGAAATACTTGGTCTTGCTCACTTTGTCTTTGCCAGTTTCTTCTTTTGGTTTAGACTGTTTGACAAACAGCGCATAGAAGAACACATACACCAAGCCCACAACGCCCAATACCTGGAACATACCTCTCCAGCCAAACCAGAGAATGAGAGGTACAATCACGATGGGTGCCAAGGCACTTCCGATATAATTGGAAGATAGAATGCCAGTGGTGTAAGCGGCACGAAGTTTGCGAGGGAAATATTCCGCAATGGCACGATAGCAGGAACCCGCATAAGGACCTTCACAAAGGCCGAATACGAATCGCAGGAACAAGAGACCTGCTAAAGTGGATGCATGACCGGTAGTGAAGGTGAAAATGGACCACAGTGTCAATGCCACCAGAATTACCGTTTTGGATCCCAAATGATCAGACAGCCAGCCTCCTGGAATCTGCATGATGGAATACCCGATAAAAAAGGCAGAAATCACCACGCCCATTTCAGTCGGTGCTAGGTTGAAATCCTTAGAAATAGATGGCAATGCCAACCCAATGGCACTGCGGTCGATATAGGAAATACAGAATCCTATATACAAGAAGAAAAAAACAACATACCTGTTTTCGCTTTGCAGCTTTTTCAAAATCCCCATAATGTCCTCCTACACTTCTCTACTGGTTGTTGGTTGTTAGTTGTTGGTTGTTTGGTTTATTCGCCACGTTCTTCCTGTTTCATTTCGCACCAAGGCATATCGACATTGGTTTAAGGTTTACTTGTCCCTAAACCTTAAACCCTAAACCAATGAGAAATAGAATTGTGCAGATTGTTGAAAACGAACTTCATTCGTAAACCAATAACTACCAACCATCAACTAGCAACAACGAAAGCCTTACGCACGACAAAAACGTTGTCATACATAAGGCTCCTTTGCCCTGCGGACATCACCTCATCCGCTATTTACTTTTCTTTGGCTTACGCTTATCATATAGAAAGTGAAACGTCCTTAATAGACCTTTATTATGTCCTAAATGCAGTTAGAAGTGAGAAGTTAGAAGTGAGAAATGTTGGAAGGGGCGCACAAAATTTGGAAGCGCCCCAATACCCCTCTTTTTTTGTAAAAAATCGGCGAGCTTATAGAAACGGTCAGAGAGATATGTGTATGAGACATATAAGAGTAAGTCGGTGCGCTCGCCGCCACCATTTCTCACTTCTAATTTCTAACTTCTAACTTCATTATCGTTTTTTCACCAACTATCACAAGAGGTATTTCATATGATAAGAATCGGTGTCGTCGTCCCCCATGAAATCAATGAGGAAATTTGCCAGTTTCTGAAAAAGGAATTTACGGAAATTCATCCTGTTCCTTTTGCGTATGCATCCATTACAGACATTCCAGATATTGTGAGCGGTCAGCAGAGCCAGTGCGATGCGTTTTTGTTTCTAGGAAATACAGCCCGTCGCTATGCAGAAAAAGTCATCCCTCACACCAGTGAATGGGTGACCATTCCCCGCTCCACGTCTGCCCTTCTTCGTTTGCTGTTCCGCGCCGAAGTGGCAGGTTATGGAATGCGCATTGCCAGTGATTTGGATAATAAAGATTTCTTCCGCCTGGCGCTCCACGAAATTGGATATTCTCCCAAAGATACTGCTGTGGAAACCATTCCCTTCTTTCCTTACAGCGAAGGACTTCTGGTCAAAGATGCAGCTAAAATGGAAAAATTGTATCGAGAAGGAAAAGTAGATTTCTGTATCACTATTTTTTACAAAGTCCGAAATATCCTTCGCAGCAAAGGCATTCCCGTATACATCCTGCAACCTTCCTTTGATGACATCCGAAGCGGCATGCAGCGATTGCTCTTATCCCATGAGCTGCATAGCCAACAAAGCAACCGCATTTGTGCCATTTCCATTCACATCGACCTATTCAAAGAATCTCTCCCAGGAAGCAATGCCTATCACATGTCCATGAGCCACTTGGACGTGACCAAGCGAATCTTTCAATTTGCCCAAACCATTCATGGTGCCTGCGTGCAGCAACCGCCCTGGGACTATCTCATTTTTGCGCCCACCAACCTGTTAGAAAGTCAAACCGAACAATATCGCACCTTCCCGCTATTGGATGCAGTGTCCACCGGTACCGCTGTCACCCTATCCATCGGCATTGGTTATGGCACGATGATTGATGAAGCCCAGTACCGGGCCATCAAAGCCATGCAGCATGCCTCGGCTCTAGGTGGAAACACAGCGTTCCTGATGACTCCCGATTTGACCACCCGGGTACCTATCGCCAAAAGCATGCAGAAGGCACAAGAAAAAGAGGAACGTCCCATCGATGAGCAGTTCCTCTATTTATCACAAAAATCTGGTGTCAGCCTCCGCATCATTTCCAGCCTGTACCACGCCTGCCAAGAAGCGGGAAAATGTCGCTTCACCTCCTCGGAATTATCCGACCTGGTAGGCGTCACCCCACGCACCATTAACCGCATCTTGAACAAATTGATTGACCACCACATCGCCCAAGACGCCAGCCGCCGCTTCACCGGCAAAACCGGACGCCCCAGTCGGGTGATTGAGCTACTTTTTGAGACAAAGAAAAGGACAAAAAAAGTGAAGAGCGATGACGCAATAAAATGAAGAAGCACCGCAGTTTATAAAGGGTTATTATTCTGCTAATTTCTCTTTCCTAACATATCACGGGAAAGGCCTACCGCGGGGTTAAAAAAGATTATATAGGGTTATGCACTTGCGATAAGAACATAACCCTATATAACCCTTTTAACCTTATTACAATCGGTTGGATTCATATGTTAGGAAATGAAAATGTGTAGAATAATAACCTTTTATACAATTGCGGCGCTTTTAATTTTTTATGCGCCACCACCACCACTCCTCACTCCTAATTCCTCACTATCAAAAAAGAGCCTCATAAAAACCAATGAGGCTCTCTTTCTTTTACCAGATTAACGGAAGATCCAATGTCCTGCTTCCATTTTATCGATTTGTTTTTCGTCCACATCGTAGTGAATACCATTTTCTTCATCTGGCACGATGATGGTGCAGCGATCAGTGATATCTACCATAGGATTGGTGATATCTTCATCAAAATACCGATTGGCTGCGGCTACGTCGTGGGCCAGTTCTGTGAATCCAGGAAGGCTGGCAAAGGAAACATTCTGTGCGCGACCAATGCCCAGTTCGGTCATGCCGCCGCACCATACGGGAATATGATGTTTCACGCATAGGTCATGAATCCGTTTCCCTTCATAGACACCACCACAACGGCTGGATTTGATGTTAATGACCTTACAGCTTCCTAAGCGGATAGCCGCTTCTGCTGCTTCATAAGAAACAATACTTTCATCGAGGCAGACCGGCGTTTCGATGGCTTTCTGCAGTGTGGCATGGTCTACGATATCTTCTTCGCCCAAAGGCTGTTCGATGTACTGCAGATGGTACTGGTCCATTTCTCTGAACAAATCTAAATCTTTCAGTGTGTAAGCAGAATTGGCATCTACGGTCAATGTGATGTCTCCAAATTCCTTACGGATGGCTTTGATCACTTCAATATCTTTTCCAGGGTGAATCTTGATTTTCGTTCTGTGATAGCCCTGTTCCAGGTAATGATAAATTTCTTCAAAGAGCACATTGATATCTTTTTCGATACCCAGAGACACCCCCACTTTGATTTCCTTCTGGGTTCCGCCCAAAAGGGTCTTCAAAGACTTGCCAGTCCGCTGTACCATCAATTCCCACAGAGCATTTTCCACAGCGGCCTTCGCTAAACGATTGCCTTTGATGTATTCAAAACTTTTCATAAATGATTCCGGACTTTTCACTTCCTGATGGAGAATCTTTGGAATGATCATGTTTTTCAAGATATGAAATACAGTGCCATTGTCTTCTGGATTATAGAAGGGGCCATAAAAAGCCTTACATTCCCCCCAGCCTACCAGGCCTTCAGAATAAATTTTTACAAGCAACGCATCTCGGTTTTCAAACTTAGTAAAGCTAGTCTGAAAAGGATGTTTGAATGGATTCAGAACACGAATGATGTCTACGCGATCAATTCTCATAACGTACCTCCAAGTTTTTTAATAGTTGCATTATAGCAGAATCACACAAAGTGACGCAATACGCTTGTAATAAAAGGGTATGCCCTCCGGACAGCAATGCTATTAAGTGAAGCGAACTATGCGATGATTTCTACTGATGCAAAGGTTACTCAGGTTTCTCAGGCCACTTAGGTTTCTCACTTTTCTCGAATGAGCTAATGACGCTAGCGTCTATCGGTACATTCGTAGAACTTGAGCAACCTGAGAATCCTTAGAAACTTGAGCAACCTGTCACCACTAGCGGAATCATACCTACTAATGCAAAACCTTAACTTAACAGCATTGCTCCAGGCCGGTGATTGCTCTCCTTATCCTTCCTACTAACAACCAACTACGAAATAAAAAAAGGGGGGGTATAAAAAGTTATGACATAAACCATAGTCTCATAACCTTTTATACCCCTTTTAGCATTGCGGCATCACTGCTATGTTAACAGCAAGAATTCATACCACTATAACCTTATTTGCTCTTTTTCTCATTCCGAGATTTTTTTTCTTCCTGAGAAGCACTATTTCTCGCACTGGATGTATGTTCATGCCAGGTGACCCAAATGGAGGTCGCTACACAAACAGAAGAGTATGCACCGGAAATAAAGCCAATGAGCATAACCAAAGCGAAGTTTTTCGTTGTATCGCCACCGAAGAAATACAGAGAAGCCACGCAGAACAGTGTGGTAGTCAGTGTATAGAGGGAACGACGAATGGTCTGATGAATGGAATCGTTAGCCAGTTTCGCAAAGCTATCGGTACGCCGATGGGTGTGAATGGCTTCACGGATACGGTCAAAAATAACAACCGATTCATTCATGGAATACCCCAGAACGGTCAAGATCGCTGCCAGGAAAGATGCATCTACTTCCAGATGGAAGAAAGCAAATACACCAAGTACCATCAGAATATCATGGCAAATAGCCACAATGGCAGACAGGGCGATACGATGTTCAAAACGGATGGACATGTAAAGAATCATGGCGCCGAAGGAAAGAATTACATTGAGCAATGTATTTTCTGTGACTTCAGAACCGATAACAGCGCCAACGGTTTCGATACGTTTCACATCTGCCTGGCCCACCTTTTCATTCACATGGGATACCACGTTCTGTGCTTCTTCCGCAGAGAGGTTTCTGGTGCGGATGATCACATCATCGCCAGCTTCGCCCTGGATATTTCCGGACAGCTGAATGGTGGCTGTTTCCAGTCCATCCTGACGGAGGCCATCACGGACCTGTTCGACAGTGACGTTCTGCGGGAACGCCAATTCCAAAATGGTGCCGCCGGTGAAATCAATGCCCCAGTTGAAGCGGAAGAGGACAATGGAAATAATGGATAATACAATCATCAGTCCGGAGAAACCGAACCAGATTTTTTTCTTACTGATAAAATCAAAGTTGTTAAACATTATTTGTCATACCCCCTTTTTCCACCAAACCACCAGGGGTTATGAATCCAGTTCGCATCGATGAGGAACATCAAAAGGGTACGGCTCACGGTGATGGCTGTAAACATAGATACAGCGACGCCAAGACCCAGGGAAAATGCAAATCCTTTGACAGTGGCACTGCCCAGGAAGAACAGTATGCAGGATGTAATAATGACAGTCATATTGGCATCAAAAATGGTAACAAAGGCACGTTTGAAACCAGACTGTACAGCCAGACGAAGCATTTTGCCGCCGGCAATTTCTTCTTTGAATCGTTCAAAAATCAGGACGTTCGCATCGACAGCCATACCAATGGAAAGAATAACACCGGCTACACTTGGCAAAGTCAGTGTCGCATGGAGCATATTCAATACGCCCAGAAGAATCAATACATACACCAGCAGTGCTACGTCAGCTACAAAGCCAGCCATGCGATATACTGTCAGCATGAAAAGCACAACCAGAGACAGACCAATGGTGAAAGCCACCACAGATTTATCTTTGGAATCCTGGCCCAGAGATGGACCTACGGTACGAACTTCCATGACAGATACTTTGACTGGAAGGGCACCGCTTCGAAGAAGAATCGCCAAATCCTTGGCTTCTTCCAAGGTTCTCTGTCCGGTAATGACAGCAGAACCGCCGGTGATGGCTTCATTGACTACCGGATTGGTCAAAAGTTCCCCATCCAAGTAAATACCGATATGACGACCGATATTTGCAGCAGTCAGTTCACCAAACTTTTTGCCCCCTTCATCACTGAATTCGAGCGCAACCAGAGGCTGTTTGTTCTGCCCCATCTGTTCTTTGGCGTTTTTCAAATCTTCACCGGTGAGTTTCACATTGCCTTCTTCATCTTTGAACTGAAGGACAGCGGTTTTACCGATGGTTTCAATGGCTTTCTGTGGATCCTTTTCCCCAGGAAGTTCGATAATGATACGGTTTGCTCCTTCACGTTGAATGATTGGTTCTGTGAGGCCCATTTCATTGACACGCTTCTGCATGATATTGATAACCTGGGTGATGGCTTCCGGAGTGACTTTATTTTCCTCCGTATCTTCTGCCTGCATGACGATATGGGTACCACCCTGCAAGTCCAGGCCCTGGCGGATATGTCCAGCCAGCCAGCCCACCGTTCCCAGGAAAACGCCGATGATGACAGCAATCACTGCCCAGAACCGAACTAAATTCCCGGTTCTGACCGTGCTTTTCCTTTTCTTTTCCAACGTTTTAACCTCGTTTCTTGTTAAGTTAGCGGTTTACAGTCAACCGTTAACTGTAAACTGTCTTTTGCTAACTATTTACTTTAATGACTCGTTTGTCTGTCACAATCTGTGCCATTCTCTGATCAAATGGTTCAAAAGGAATATCTTCTATGACCTGGAAATCCCAGAGGGTGACCACTCGATACGCAAAAGGGACCCGAGATAGATACCTGTCATAATAACCAGCACCCATGCCGAGACGGACTCCTTCTTCGGTGCAAGCCACACCGGGAATGAGCACCAAGTCCAGTTCTTCTGGAGAAACCACCGTATAGCCATCAGGTAAATCCCGAAGCCCATAGGGGCCTTTCTTGAAATGGTCCATAGAGAGAAGCCGCCCGGCTTCCATCTGTTTTTCGGGAAGGCATACAGGAATATAGATTTCTTTCCCCTCTTCCAAAGCCCTTCGAATCAAAGGATCCAGATCAGCCTCTCCTTTCATAGAAAGGTAGGCCATGATTTTCTTCGCTTTCTGATAGGCCGGAAGAGCGGTAATCAGCTCTAATAAAGCTAGACTTTTTTCTTCTATTTCACTAGCAGAAAGAGCCCGCCTTTGGGCGAGCATCTTCTGGCGAATTTCCTTTTTCTGTATAGAAGAAGGAATATCCGACCTCATCATTTCTTTTCCTCTTTTTTAGTGGTTTTAGAAACTTCTTTGCCGTTTTCATCCACTTCGACAACTTCTTCTACCACTTCCGTACCAGCATCTTTCGGGTCTTCGACTTCAACGACTTCTTCGACCACTTCTGGTTCTTCTTTGGCTTTTACCATCTGGTTTTCAACCGGTTCAGTAGCAGCCGCACCAACAGCAGCAGCGCCAGCTTTCTTGGCTTCTTCCATATCCATCAGCTTCACTTCGCCGTGCTGGATAGCAGCCTTTTCTACTTTGATGACAACCTTCGGCGCAATTTCCAGTTCTACGTACTTGTCACGCAGCACCTTAATCACACCATGAACGCCGCCAGCGGTCACTACATGGTCTCCCTTGCGAAGAGACAGCAGAAATCTACCTCTTTCCAGTTTCAGCTTTTTCTGCGGGCGATACATGAAGAAATACATAATACCTACCAGAATCAGAAAAGGCCATACCAGGCTGATGAAATTCATTACCTGTTCCATTTGATTCACCTCCGTTAACTTATATAGAGTTATTTTATCATATCTCTATGGCTGTTGTCTTGATATATTTTTAATTGGATTGTAAAAATGTGGTCAATTTTTTTGTGACTAGTATCTAGGGATTAGGGATTAGGATATATAATTACATAGCTTCCGCCATTTTCCTAATTTTCAAAAATCATTATGCTGCGGCACTTCCAAATTTTGTGCGCCGCCACCACCATTCCTAATTCCTCATTTCTCATTCCTAATTATCTATGGTACCCCGCCATAAAACTTTCTCTAAACTCAGAGAAATTGCCATCAATAATGGCCTGTCGCATGTCTCTCATGAACTGCAAGAGGAAATACAAATTGTGAATGGTTACCAAACGAAATGCCAGGAGTTCTTCCGATTTGTACAGATGACGGATGTAAGCACGGCTGTAGTGCTGGCAAGTATAGCACTGGCAGCCTTCTTCCAATGGAGCCCAATCTTTTTCATATTTCTTGTTTTTCATATTCATGCGACCCGAATGAACCATGGCCATGCCATTTCTTGCTACACGGGTAGGGAATACGCAGTCAAACATATCAATCCCACGAGCCACTCCTTCGACCAGGCAATCAGGAGTACCGACCCCCATGAGGTAGCGGGCTTTATTCACCGGCAGCCACTGGGTGGTGTATTCCAGAATGTCATACATCAAGTCGTGAGGTTCTCCCACAGAAAGACCGCCGATTGCCATACCATCAAAAGGCATAGAAGAAATTTCCAAAGCACTCCGCTTGCGCAGATCCTTGTACATGCCGCCCTGCACGATACCAAACATGCCCCGATCGGTTCTGGTATGAGCCTTGATACAACGTTCTGCCCAACGGGTGGTGCGAGCCGTGGAATGGTCTGCGTAGGCATAATCTGCCGGATAGGGAATACATTCATCGAAAGCCATAGCAATATCGCTGCCCAAATCTTCCTGGGCATGGATAGATACTTCTGGAGACAAGAACTGCTTTGAACCATCTAAGAAAGAGCGGAAATGAACCCCCTCTTCAGTGATTTTTCTCATAGCTCCTAAGCTAAATACCTGGAATCCGCCGCTATCGGTTAAAATACCTTTCGGCCAGTTCATGAATTTGTGCAGTTCTCCCGCTTCCTTAATCAGTTCCGTGCCAGGACGAAGGAACAGATGATAGGTGTTAGACAGAATGATCTGGGCCCCCATATCTTCCAATTCTTCCGGCGTGACAGTCTTCACCGTCGCTTGGGTGCCGACCGGCATGAACATCGGGGTTTTGAATGTGCCGTGAGGGGTATGCAGCAGCCCCGCCCGAGCACCGGTTTTCTTGTCTTCAGCGATAAGTTCGTAATTGATTACCATAATTCTCCTTTTTATATTGCAATGAAATTCAGTGAATACTCCTTTGAATTTTAACATATATAAATAACTTTATCTATACATCTTCTCTTCAAAAGTTTTGCGGTTACAAACCGCAACTGTTGCCCATTTCAAAAAGTTTTGCGGTTATAAACCGCAAAACTTTTGAAATCCATATACAATTGCAATAAAAAAGAACCAGCTTCCAAAGAAGTTGATTCTCTTTATACCAGTTAGCAGTTAACTGTTGACCGCTAACTGCCAACTTTTTAATGGATGAACATGGCGTCGCCAAAGGAGAAGAACCGATATTTCTGCTTCACTGCTTCTTCGTAAGCAGCCAAAATATGTTCTCTTCCGGCAAAGGAGGCCATCATCATGACCAGTGTGGATTCCGGCAGGTGGAAATTGGTAACAATAGCATCTACCATATGCCACTGGTAGCCTGGATAAATGTAGAGCTGGGTCCAACCGCTGCCGGCCTGGAGTGTGCCGCTCTGGCCTGCCGATTCCAATGTACGGACAGAGGTGGTACCTACGGCGATAATGCGGCGACCTTCGGCTCTGGCCTGGTTGATCTGGTTTGCTACGTCTTCGCTGACGGTGTACCATTCTTTGTGCATTTCATGGTCTTCAATATTTTCTTCCGAAACAGGACGGAAGGTACCAATACCTACGTGAAGGGTAACGAACAGAAGGGTTGCGCCCTTTTTCTTCATTTCTTCCATCAGTTCTGGTGTGAAATGGAGACCAGCTGTCGGTGCAGCGGCGGAGCCTTTATATTTCGCATACACGGTCTGGTATTCGTCGTTATTTCCCAATTTCTTATGGATGTATGGCGGGGTCGGCATTTCACCGATCTGGTCCAGCAGGCTGTCAAAGTTGCCATCGTAGTGGAATTCCACCAAACGGCCGCCAAATTCAGTTTTATCAAGCACTTTGCAATAGCAGTTCGGTGCAAATTCGATTTCTACCCCTGGCAATGCCTTTCGGCCAGGATTGACCAGCACTTCCCAGGTGTCATTGCCCTTCGGTGTCAGAAGGAGCATTTCTACCTTTCCGCCGGTATCTCTCTTTTTGCCGTAGAGACGGGCAGGAATAACTTTTGTATTATTGAATACAAAAATATCCCCTTCATGGATTTCATCCAAAATATCACGGAAATGGTGATGTTCCCATTCGCCAGTATTTTTGTCCAGCATCATAAGACGGCAGGAATCACGGGGTTCCGCCGGTTCCTGGGCAATCAATTCTTTTGGTAAATCGTAATTAAAATCTTCCAGTTTCATGTTTTATATGATCTCCTATATGATGAAATATAATAACTTATCTAGCTTAATCCTAAACACCATAGACGTCAAGTGGATTCAAACAATTGTATACAGTATAGCGTTCATTCCAGGTTAGCCTTCGGCAGGTTATGCTTTTTACACAGAAAACACTGTCATTTCCAATCAACTGCAAATATAAGCCTTTATAACCTTGATCGTAGCGGTACATAGAATGATTTGACAAAAGATATCCGTAGAATAATAACCTTTCCTCTATACGGCACCACCAATATGTCTAGTTAGCCTAATACACTTTCTCCACCTTCGTCCCGCTATAGTAGTGAGTCAGGATTTTCTTATAGAACTCCTTGCCATCGCCTTGTTTTTCCGCCATGGCTTCGGCGCCCCACTGGGAAAGGCCCAATCCATGACCATAGCCGTAGCCGGTGAGTGTGATTGTATTTCCTTTGATAGAAATATCGAACAACGTACTATTCAAATCGTAGAGGCTTTGGATTTTGTCGCCGGAAATAGTCTTATTTCCATTTTTGCCAATAAGTGTCACGTTTTTCACGCGACCAGAAACGCCGCGATCGCTAGCGGTATGGGCTTCTCCAATGCGAAGTTTGGACAGTTTGATGCCTTTCACTTTGAATCCAGAACCAGCCAGGGTATTTACAAAGGCGGAAACTGATACGGTCTTTGTCCAAGGACTCGCATATTTCTCTTCCGGCACACCTTTCAGATAAGGAATGGATGAGCCCCACACGTTTTCACAGTTTTCTGTGTATCCACCGCCGCTGGAATGAAAAACCGCATCAATAGGTTTTCCTCCATAAGTGACAATTTCGCCTGCGGTTTCACGGACAGCCCGGTTGGTGGCTTCTGTCTCAGCACCTGCCCCTTGGTACACCTGGCTTCTGGTGTCGTCTGTCACATCATAGCCAGAGGAGCGATAGCCATTTTTATGAAACATCGCATAGGTTCTGGCTGCCACGGCTTGGGCTTTGATAGCATCGATTCGCCAGGACGGTACGATTTCACAGGGAACCACCCCTTGCAAATAGTCTTCCATGGAAACCACATTCACCAAAGTGATGCCGCTCCCCCAGGGAGAAGGGACCGCTTTCATCTGCCCCCGATAGCGATTGCCCTTTGCGGAAAACGCAACTCCATCCTGTTTGGATTTGAAATATACCGTACCACCAGCTTTCTTCCCATTCACCAACAGTTGATTCCCACTTCGAGTAATAGAAAGCTGGCTGCCATTTTTGTAATTGTCTACTGTTTTCCCATCGCTTTGGGCCTGGAAATCGGCGAGGCCGGTGAAATGAACTTCCGATCCGGATAAAAGTCCCACTTCCACTACCGGACTTCGACTGTTCTGCGTTCCTTTAGATGTAGCCGTATTCTTCGCAACTGTACTTTTGGGAGTAGTAGAAACATTTTTCTTCACACCGCTTGCCCGGTGTCGCACAGCCGCCCCCACATGGGCTTTCCGCTGTACCGGAATCGTTTGGGCACTCACCGAATAAGCACTTCCTAGCACCAATGCGGAAGCCATGCCCATAATAGCAAAGATTGTATGTATTTTCATAGATTCACCTGATTTTTTATTTCTAGGGATTAGGGGTTGGGGACTAGGGATTAGGAGAAATTGAAAGCCCCCCATAGAGCTCCATGCTGCGAAATTAAGCGAAATATATACGATGATTCCGTTTTGGAAAAAGGTTCTGAAGGTTCTAAAGTGGCTAAAGGTTCTAAGATTTCTCCTATGTGTCAGCTATTTTCTTTAACGCTACTGCTTTGAGATTTCTCCACTTCTATCTAACATAGCGTTAAACTACACTGTTGTAATATTTCGCACTAATCCCGTCGGTCGAAATGATGTTTACGGCTAGAGTCGAACGCCCTAATCCCTCATGAGTTTTCGGGCATCACCGCTCCCACGTGGTCGTAGGCGGCTTTGGTGGCCATACGGCCTCTGGGGGTGCGGGTAAGAAAACCAATTTGCATGAGGTACGGTTCACACACGTCTTCGATGGTGGCCCGTTCTTCGCTAACAGCAGCCGAAATGGTATCAATTCCTACAGGACCGCCGCCAAATTTATAAATAATGGCTTTCAAAATTTCGTTATCCAATTCATCGAGACCGATATCGTCTACATGAAGTGCCTTCAGTGCCAAAGAAGCAATGTCTGCTGTGATAGGGCTATTCTGCACTTGGGCAAAATCGCGGATACGCTTCAAAAGACGGTTCGCAATACGAGGCGTCCCACGAGAGCGACGAGCAATTTCTTCAGCACCACTGTCATCGATGTCGATTTGTAAAATGTGAGCCGCACGGACGATAATTTTCTTCAATTCCTCTTTGGTATAGTATTGCATGTGGTTCGTAATGAGGAACCGATCCCGAAGTGGTGCCGACAAAGATCCAGCCCGGGTGGTGGCACCAATCAAAGTGAAGTGAGCCAAGTCGATACGAATGGAACTGGCTCCGGTGCCTTTCCCCATGACGATATCCAGGGCAAAATCTTCCATGGCGGAATAAAGAATTTCTTCTACATTGCGATTCAGTCGATGGATTTCATCGATAAAAAGCACATCGTGGTCCTGCAGTGTGGTCAAGATAGATGCCAATTCTCCTGGACGCCCAATGGCAGGACCGCTGGTCACTTTGAACTGGGACCCCAATTCATTGGCAATGATTTTCGCCATGGTGGTTTTCCCAAGTCCTGGTGGACCATAGAGAAGCACATGATCCAGTGGTTCTTTTCTCGATTTGGCTGCGGAAATATAGACTTTCAAATTTTCCTTAAAAGCAGCCTGTCCGATATAATCATCGAGCCGCTGGGGGCGAAGGGATAACTGCCACGCATCTTTCTCCGTTTCTTCTGTGGAAACAATGCGCCCCTTGCTGCCAAGAACTTCTTCTTCCTCCTGCCCACCAAGGCTCTTTATGTATTTATTGTTCATACTTGTACCTGTTTTCTTTACTATTTGGGGTGACTGGTAGACTGGCGACTCGTGACTAGGATAAGTTTCTCAAGTTTCTCAAGGTTCTCAAGGTTCTCAAGGTTCTCGCCCCATTAGAAATCTAACGATTTCCGCGAGACGAGAACCTTTTGATATCCAGTACATCGCCATGTTTCACTAACTATATCATCGCTACAGAACCCCAGTCACCAGTTACCAGTCACCAATCACCAACACCCTACTCTCTATTTCCTATTTCCACCAGCACAGCCCGAATGAGGGTGGACACATCGTTGTATTGTTGTGCCAGTTTATGAATGATGGGCTCCACTTCTTCTGCCCCATAGCCTAGAGCCATCAGGGCCTGTAGGGCTTTTCCGGTGATACCTTCTGCCGCCGGTGCTGCTGGAACAGGAACGGACAACGATTCGGGCATATCCAGTTTCGCAACTTTATCTTTCAGCTCTACCACTAGACGTTCCGCTGTTTTCTTGCCGATACCAGGCAGTTTCGTCAGGGCAGTCACATTCTGTGCACTCACAGCACCCACAAATGCAGACGGTACCATAGAGGACAAAATGCCCATGGCCACTTTGGGCCCGATTTTGGAAATAGAAATCAAGAGAAGGAATAGATCATATTCTTCCTGGGACAAAAAGCCATAGAGAAGCATCGCATCTTCTCTTACAGCCATGTAAGTAAAAAGTTTCGCCTCTTCCCCGGTTTGCAATCGCTGGCGGGTTTTATCGGAAATAAAAATTCGATACCCCACCCCACCGGCTTCGATGAAGCAATAATCCTTAAACAGTCCTGTCACGGGACCATGAATGTAGCCAATCATACCAATTCTCCTTTAAAAATGAGTAATGAGAAATTAGCAATGAGTAATGATTGTACGGCGCATCAAATAATAAAGCGCCGCATTATTTCAATAATGACGCTTTATCATTTATGGGTCGTTCTTTCATTGCTCATTACTCCTTACTAATTACTCATTATCCCTTTATGTTCTACCCGGTACGCTGCCGTGAGGCCTATGGCCAGGGCGTCTGCTGCGTCATCGGGGTCGATTTTCTTTGTGATGTGCATCATGCGCTTGACCATTTCAATGACCTGTTTCTTATCCGCCCGACCATAACCGGTGAGCTGCTGTTTCACCTGGAGCGGTGTCACATCGATAATGGGGATATTTTGTCGATATCCTGCCAGAAGAATCACCCCTCTGGCCTGGGCTACTTTGATGCCGGTGGTGATATTGGTATTGAAATACAGTGTTTCCACTCCCATGAACTGGGGCCGATAGGTGGCAATCAGTTCTGCGATGCCTTCATAAACAATATTCAATCGTTCCAAATCGCTTTGTTCTTTGTAAGTTTCAATGACTCCATAGTTGATTGGTGTGATTTGTGTTCCCACCTTATCCACCACGCCAAATCCACACCGTCCGGTGCCAGGATCGATTCCAAGTACCCGCATAACTCACCTCATTCTCGCAATGCCGTTAAGGATTTGAGCCAGTAAGCATGATTTCGCTAGAAATTTTAGGTTGCTCAGGTTTCTCAAGGTTCTAAGGTTTCTCAGGTTTCTCGAATGTGCTGTAAACGCTAACGTTATCCTCTCATTTTTGAAACATGAAAACCAGAAGCGTCTTTTGCTCGCAAAAGAAAGTATGGCAACTTTCTCTTAACATAACAACATTGTCCTATTTGTATAGTAATCTTTTACATTATAGCATACTGGTTGGCAGTTGGCAGTTAACTGTTGTCGGTTAGCGGTTGATGTGTACACAAAAAGACATAACATCTACAATCACATAGTTGTTATGTCTTTTCAATCAATGTACATAGTGGCTGCTCGTTAATTCGTTTTTTCAATAGCAAGAGATCAGATTGGTGATTGTTGCTGGTTGCTGGTTGTTAGTTGTTTGTTGTTGGGGCCAAACGATAGCGTCAAGTATTTTGTGTAAACGGTACTCCTTGGCACGTTGGCTCCTAAGAACGCGGCACGTAACCCCAACAACTAACAACTAACAACAAACAACAAAAAAGCAGGAAAACCATACTTTTTCGTACAGTTTCCCTGCTTTTTACGATTTTGCTTATTCTTCTACAATAACTTCGATTTCCCCTTCGGCAAAGGCCCTTGGGTAGATGAAATCTTTTTCCACGCCGCCAAAGTCCACGGTCAGATGGCCTTTAGCGATATCAATGATCACGCCTTTTCCGTAAGCATTGGAGTGGACTGGGGTTCCTACGCCCAGCTCAAAGTAGTGGGTATTGCCCCGATGGGTTTCTTTGACGGGACGGATTTCCACTTTCTTCGCTGCCCGTTTCGGTGCTTCCAGCACGGTATAGGTGCGGCCTTTGGCTTTTGGCAGTTCTTCTTTCTTTTCCTTTTTGGCTTTCGGGAACGCAGACTGCAGCAATTTCGCAGTCAGACCTCTTGGGTACATCACATGTTCGCCTGTGGCTTCATAGGTCACATAGGTGCCTCTTTCGGTGATACGGCTCACCACACCTTTGCCCAGTACGTCATCTACCACAGTCAGACCGACGGTCACTTCCCGCTTGCCTGCCGGTTTTTCTTTGGCCGGTTTCTCATCCACATCAAAGGTGAATACTTTCCGATCCATCGGTTTAGCTGCCTGGAAGGATTCTTTTTTGCCGGTGAATTTTCTATCTTTATGGAAACCGTCTTTTTTGAATTCCCGTTTCTTTTTCGGAATCAGCTTTTCTACATCGCCAAATGCCACTACGACACCTTCGTCGGTGAGCTTTCTTACGATGCCCACGCCCAGTTCACGGTCAATAAATTCGACCCCTGGTGCCAGTTTTCTCTTTTTGAATTCCGGTTTGCCTTTGGAAAAGCCCTTTCCCTTATGGTCAAATTTCTTGCCACGGAAATTGCCTTTCTTGTGAAAATCTTTTTTTACTTTCTTTTCTTCTTTATGTTCCATGCTATTCTCCCATGTGATGATTGTGTACGTTAGTAGATGCATAATACATTCTCTGCATTCACCGTTGGTTGTTGGTTTACGTGCCAATTCCTTTGGATAACAACTTGCCAAGACGAAAGAGACATTGGTTTAGGGTTTAAGGTTTACATACTAACCCTTAAACCCTAAACCAATAACACTGTGCTTTTGTGCTTATTGCGCACGAAGAACACGGAGTATAAACCAAATGACCAACAACTAACAACACGCCTCATCATATAAAATTCCGCGGCGCCGTTCTATTTGATGCGCCGCCACCACCATTTCTCACTTCTAACTTCTAACTTCTAACTTCTAACTTTTTAGTCATACCGTTGTTCTTTAATTCGACGGTCCAGGTCTCGTTTGGCTGCTTTGGCTGCCATGTCCTGCCGTTTATCGTATAACTTTTTGCCTGTTGCTACGCCAATTTCTACTTTGACTTTGCCATGACGGAAATACATTTTCAGCGGCACCAAGGTATAGCCTTTGGTTTTGAGCTGCATTTCAATTTTCATGATTTCCTTTTTATGGAGCAACAGTTTTCTGGTCCGGAGTGGATCGTGGTTGAAAATATTTCCTTGTTCATAGGGGCTGATGTGGGCATTCCACAAGTACACTTCCCCATCTTTGATGCGCGCAAAGCTATCTCGCAAATTGGCTTTCCCGGCGCGAATGGATTTCACCTCTGTACCGGTGAGGGCAATGCCGCACTCATAGGTATCGTGGATGAAATAATTATGATAGGCCTGCCGATTGGCTGCAATCGGAGGCACCGTTTTCTCTTTTGCCATGCAATACTCCTATAATGGTGACTGGTGGACTGGTGACTCGTGACTGGCGATGCAATTAAGTTAAGGATTTGCATTAGTAGACATGATTCCGCTAGTGGTAACAGGTTGCTCAAGGTTCTAAGGGTTCTCAGGGTTCTCAGGTTCTCCGAATGTGCCCATAGACGCTAGCGTCATTAGCTCATTCGAGAAACGTGAGAAACCTCAGTATCCTGAGAAACCTTTGCATTAGCAGAAATCATTGCATATTTCGCTTAACTTACGTGACTGGGATATTAGCAAGTTTTACCCAAGAGTACCCCGTGCGTTCATAGACAAACAGTGAATAGATATATATCATCATCGCGTTTGTAATTTATATAAAAAGGGGTATTGGGGCGCTTCCAAATTTTGTGCGCCCCTAAGTAAGTTTACACTGCTGTCTCGGCTCCCCTGTCGGGGGAGCTGCCGAAGGCTGAGGGGGCAGCTCTAGCGGTATAAAACACTAACGGTATGATAATCCGTTATGGGACTAATATCACTACGCACTTCGCACTACTCACTACGCACTTATCTATCAAAAGCGAATGAATGATTAGCCTACCAGTCATCAGTTATTTATTTCCTTCCCTTCTTATTTTTCTTCTGGCTCTTCTTGGAATGGGAATGGGATTTGGAAGAGCTTCTGGTTTTCTTTTCCAAGTTCAATGGAGAATGAATTTCGCCCATGATGAAATCCACTTCCCGTCGTTCTTTATCGGCTTTCACCAAGGTGACCCGGACAGGCATGCCCATGGCGTAGGTGGTGCCAGAGAAGCGACCTTTCATGGTCATGGTATCTTCCTGATACATGTATTCATCATCATCCATGGAATCGATGTGAATCAGCCCTTCTACGCCATTGTCGAGGCCTACGAAAATCCCAAACCGGGTAATGCCAGTGATATGGGCATCGAAGGGTTCTCCTACGAAAGGAACCATGTATTCGGTCATCTTCAGATCATCCACATCACGTTCTGTATCGGTGGCATTCTGTTCTGTTTCAGAGCAATGGTCGGCCGCACGAAGGAGGAATTCGGTCTGTCGTTTCAGCTGCGCTTTATTCAGTTCGTCCGATAAGGCCTGACGAATGAGACGGTGAACCATCAAGTCAGGATAGCGACGAATCGGGGATGTGAAATGGGTATAACATTCACTGGCGATACCGAAATGGCCGCTATTTTCCGTGCTGTAGCAAGCCTGTGGCAAGCTCCGCAGGGTCATCACCTGAACCACCGCTTCGATGTCTTCCCCTTTGACGGTTGCCAACAGTTTCTGGATGTCTTTCGGTTCTGGGTCTTTCGGAATTTGGATATTGACGCCCATGATTTCGATGAGTCGACGAAGGGAATTCAATTTCTCTGCATCCGGATGGTCATGAACACGGTAAATCGATGTATGACCGGTCTTTTCCAGGAAACGAGCCACCGCTTCGTTGGCCGCAATCATGGCATCTTCGATCATTTTTTCTGCATCGCCACGAATGCGTTTTTCAATGCGCAGCGGCACCCCATCTTCATCAAGAACCACTTTGTATTCTGGGAAATCGAAATCCAGTGCGCCTCTCTGGGTTCTATTATTTCTCAGGCAATCGGCACATTCTTTCAAATCTTCCAACATAGGCAGGAAGGGTTTCAAATCTGCCGGTGCCAAACCTTCCTGGAAAGCCTTATTGATTTCCGGATAATTGCAACGACGAGCCACCCGAACCACAGAAGGAGAAATCACTTCGGTCTTTACCGTGCCATCGGGAGCCACATCCATCACGCAGGACATAGCATAGCGATCTTCATCATGATTCAAGCTGCACAGATCATTGGAGAGCTGGAACGGCAGCATAGGAATGACCCGGTCTGCCAGGTACACGCTGGTTCCTCTGTGATAGGCTTCTTCGTCCAAAAGGGAACCTTTGGTCACATAGCGGGACACATCAGCAATATGTACCCCCAGCTGGAAATGGCCATTGTCTTTTTTGACGCAATACACCGCATCATCCAAATCTTTGGAGTCTGGTCCGTCGATGGTCACAATAGGAAGATCTCGGAAATCTTTGACCCCTTTTCCGGGCTGAATATCCCGAGGCAGATTTTCCGCTTCGTCCAGCAATTTCTCAGAAAATTCATGAGGCAGGCGATGCTGGGCCACAATGATATCGATATCGAGACCTTTATCGCCTTTATAACCGATGACTTCCGTCACTTTGCCTTCTGCGTCGGTCCATTCGCCGGGCCACTTGGTCACTTCCACCATCACGCGAGCCCCAGTAGTGGCTTGCATATCTGCCCCTTCGGGGATAAAAATCACCATGTCTACCTTTTCATCGATAGGCACCGCTTCACCGCCATCTTCCACCATTTCGTAGGTGCATACAAAGGTATCGTTGGCTCTTTCTAACACTTTTGTGATACGGCCTTCCGTATTGTGCCGACCACTTTCACTTTTCTTTGTTTTTACTTCTACGGTGTCATTGTTGACTGCATTCAAATGGTCTGCGTCAGCAATATATACATCTTCATGGTCCTCATCGGTCAGTAAAAAGCCAAACCGACCATAGGATTTGTATACCCCCTGGAGCACCACACCTGGTTTATAGGATAAAAGCGTTTTCTTCTCTTCCATAAGAAATTCTCCTATTACTTATAAGTACGCAGTTAATAGTTCGCGGTTAACGGTTAACGGTTTACGGTTTACAGTTAACAGTTAACTGCTAACTGTTTACTGCCAACTGTTTACTGCTAACTGTTTACTGCCAACTGCCTACTGCTAACCGCCAACTACCTACTGATATGAAAAAAAGGCTTGCTCTTTATTAGGCAAGCCCTTCGATTCACAATCAGAAAGTATTCATATATCTGCCAAGTACGAGACAAAGCACAGCAAAGAGAATGCCAAATACGACTGTAAATTTGGAAAGAACAGCATCCTTGCCTCTGGTCTTGCCGCCTACAGCACCACCTTCTGCACCACCGCCGATGGCACTGCCCATGCCAGCCTGCTTAGATTCCTGTGCTACAACAACAACAATAACCAGTAAAGAAATCACCATGGTTAAACCGATCAAAAAGTACTTCACCGTAAATCCTCCTCCATATCCGCCCTTTTCCTAAGACAGATACGTATATAGAAATATAAAGCCAATATCAAACCTTATTTTATACTACTCTGGCGTACCGGTCAAGGGAGAAATGGTATGAAATGCAGGTGGTCACTTATAGGTTTACAGTTTACAGTTTACAGTTTACAGTTTTCGGTTTTCGGATTGCCCATAAACCGCAAACCTTAAACCAATGACACTTTCTCCCCATATCATTCAATTAAGGACTTGCGTTAGCAGTCATGATTTCACTGAAAGTTAAAGGGTTCTCAGGGTTCTCGAATGAGCCAATAAACGCCAGAGATTGAGAACAGCGTAGTTGCTTATCGGTTTACATTCCAAGTTCTTTTGATACATTTCGCACAAATGCACAGCGTCATTGGTTTAAGGTTTAGGGTTTAGGAATTACTTGCAAACCTTAACCCCTAAACCAATGCCACTTTCTCCTCGGCGAATTGGCCCAAAACAGCCCGGCATATAAACCAACAACAAACAACCAATTGCATATAAAAAGAGGTATTGGGGCGCTTCCCAATTTTGTGCGCCCCTTCCACCACTCCTCACTCCTAATTCCTAACTCCTCACTATTTCCTAATCCCTAGGGGCTAGCTATTAGCCTCTGGTCACCAGCCACTAAAAAAGCAGGCCGTAAGCACCCCACACATGCTTACCGCCTGCTTTTATTGGTTAACGGTTATCGGTCAACTGTTAACTGCTAACTGTCAACCGCCAACTAATTCGGATAGGTTTCTGATTCTGCTTTTTTCGCCCGGGTCATCAACGCTTCCAACGCTTCTAAGGCAGAATGGTCGCCGTGAATCAAATGGCATACTTCTTCTGTGATAGGCATATCGATGCCTTCTCTTTGGGCAATTTCATGCACCAGCTGGGCAGTGCGAATGCCTTCTACCACCATATTGGTTCCTTCGGTGATTTCTTTGGCAGTCTTTCCTTCTGCAATCATCATGCCAGCGGTGTGATTTCTACTATGCACGCTGGTGCAGGTACAAACCAGATCTCCCATGCCAGAAAGGCCAAAGAAAGTAGTCATTTCAGCGCCAAAATGGCAGCCAAAGCGAGTCATTTCCACCAGACCACGGGTCATGAGAGCCGCCCGGCAGTTATCTCCCAGGCCAATGCCATCCAACACGCCGCAAGCCAGGGCCATGATATTTTTCAAAGCCCCGCCGTATTCTACGCCGCGGATATCTTCACTGCGATACACGCGGAACACGGGACTCATGAACAGGTCCTGCACAATCTGCACCGCTTCTGGCACAGCAGAAGCCGCTACAGTGGCACAAGGCAGTCCCTGCCCCACTTCTTCCGCATGGTTCGGACCAGACAGGGCCACAATCTTATCAGTGATACCCTTCACCTTTTCGGTAATCACTTCAGAAAGCCGATGTCCTTCGTTATCCGCCAGCCCCTTAGACGCGCAAACCACCACAGCATCTTTTTCCAACCAAGGTGTGATTTTTTCCGCCATGGATTCCACCACCTGAGAAGGGGTGCAAATAATCACGCAACCGGCGTGCTCCACGGCTCTTTGCAAATCACTGGTGACCCTCACATTCACCGGAATGCGGCAGCCAGGCAAGTAATCCTTGTTTTCCCGATTCTTCTGAATCGCTGCCGCTCTTTCCGGATTTCTACAATACATCACCAAGTCATCATGGCGACCGGCCAATTCAATCATCATGGCAGTTCCCCAACCGCCAGCTCCAATCATGGCTATTTTCACAAGTCTTACCTCTTTTCCCTGGAAATCGGCTTCTCTTCTCCTCGCAGAAGTCGCTTGATATTATCCTTGTGCTTTCCGATCACAATGATCGCTGCAAAAGCGGCAAATCCCACATATTCCAAAGGCTTATCCAGGAAAAACATCACGATGGCAACCACCGGAGCCGCCAGGATAGAGCCCAGAGATACGATATGTTTCCACTTGAAAATGGCAAGCCACACCAGGAATGCCGCCAACACAGCAGGCCAGCAAATGTAAGCAAAGGCTCCGACACCGCAAGCCACGCCTTTGCCACTTTTGAAATGAAGAAATACAGACCAGTCATTTCCCACAATAGCAAAAACAGCGCAAGCCAGCACAATGGTCGGATCAGGCATCCCCAGATGGACCGCAATGAAACCTTTTAAGAAATCACAAATAAATACAGAAAGTCCTGCTGCCACGCCCAATTCACGATACGCGTTGGTTGCACCAATATTTCCGCTCCCTACTTTTTTCAGATTCACCCCATAAAATACTCGTCCGATAATGTATCCGCTTGGGATAGCACCGATGAAATAGGCCAGTACCACCCAAAGAATGGATTCCATCACTCTTCTCCACCATCCTTTTTGCTTCGTACCACAATACGAATCGGGGTCCCATCGAAGCTGAAGGATTCTCGAAGTTTATTTTCAATGAAACGAACATAAGAGAAATGAATCAAATTGGCATCGTTCACAAACATGACAAACGTTGGCGGACGAATCCCTACCTGAGTCATGTAGTAAATCTTGGCCACACGCCCTGCATGAGCTGGCGGAGGATTGACCATCTTCGCATCTTCTAAAAGATCATTCAGTACAGAAGTAGGAATACGCAAACT
Source organism: uncultured Dialister sp. (assembly GCA_934216155.1). Lineage (GTDB taxonomy): Bacteria > Bacillota > Negativicutes > Veillonellales > Dialisteraceae > Dialister. Next base: position 24,014 of record CAKQBK010000006.1, on the reverse strand, counting down.
CTGCTGCTCTGCCACATTGTAAATCATATCGCCCAAACGATGGATACGCTGCTTCGTCAAAGCAGAACCAAAGAGCATCGGCGCATAAGACGCAAAGGGAAGACCATGCTTGATTTCCTTTTCAAATTCCACCATGGTATTGGTTTCCTTTGCCACGGCATCCCACTTGTTCACAAAGAGCAACAGCCCCTTGCCCGCTTCGTGAATATAGCCGATGATTTTCTTATCCTGCTCAGTCAACTTATCAATGGCATCGAGTACAAAAATAGCCACATCGCAATTATCGATGGCACGGATAGAACGGATGACACTGTATTTTTCCAGCGGTTCATCAATTTTGCTCTTCTTCCGCATCCCTGCGGTATCCACCAGAATAAAAGTCTTTCCCTTATAATTCCAAACCGAATCCACCGCATCACGGGTGGTGCCCATTTCATCAGCCACCAAAGACCGTTCATAGCCCAGAAGAGAATTGATGAGCGTGGATTTTCCCACATTCGGACGACCTACGATAGCCGTGCGGATGATATCCTCCGACTCCTCTTCCTTTTCCTCTGGGAACCCTTCGGTGATTTTATCCAACAATTCACCGAATCCCAAACGGTTCACTGCAGAAATACCGATCGGATCCCCCAGAGCCAAAGAGTAGAAATCGTACACATCCATTTCCTGGTTGTCACTATCTACCTTATTGACCGCCAGTACCACCGGTTTCCCCGTATGGCGCAGCAGACGAGCGATGGTTTCATCATCAGGCATCAATCCCGCTCTGGCATCCACCACGAAAAGAATCACATCGGCTTCCTCCATAGCAAGCTCCGCCTGCTGGCGAATGCCACTGGAAATCTGATCCTTCTCATTTCTAAACTCGATACCACCGGTATCAATCAAAGTAAATTCATAATTCAGCCACTTCACGTCGCAGTAGATACGATCACGGGTTACTCCCGGAATATCCTCCACAATGGACACACGACGCTGCGCCAGACCATTGATCAAAGTAGATTTGCCCACATTCGGCCGGCCCACAATAGCTACAAGAGGTTTACTCATGAGTCCTTTCCTTTCTATATCAATACACGCATAATGTACCATGCTTTTAAGGAAACACTGATTTAATCATGGTTTGAAATTATTCTTGAATTTTTATTCAAAGCGAGGAAAGGAAATCCGAGAATAGCGAGCTATTTAAGGATTTTCTTGACGATGCTTTGGATAAAAATTCATATAATTTCAAACTCTTTGATTAAATCAGCGTTTCCTTAAGTGTCAGTAGGCATGATTTCCCAGAGATTACAGATTTCTCAAGTTACTCAGGGTTCTAAGGTTACTCAGGTCCCTCGAATGTGCCGACTGACACAACCGTCATCATGTATTTCACTTACCAGCATGATCCATGATGCATAGAAATAACAAGTTAGTTTAGGAAAGTGTTGTTGGTTGTAAGGATGCCCTGCCGAGAACGTTTATAACAACTTGCCACGATGAAATTGGCCTTGGTTTAAGGTTTATTGGTTTATGGTTCAAACACTAATCCCTAAACCTTAAACCAATGACTCTGTATATCCGTGCAAGTTGTGTACTACGAACACGGCATATAAACCAACAACAACTAGCAACACTTTTCCATTTTCACTGTATTAAAAATTGTATGATAGGCCAGAAGTAAAGTCAAGGTGATTTCCAATAAAAAAAGCAACTCCGCCTATGCAAAGTTGCTTTTTTTATTCCAGTCAATGGATACTCATGAATTCGCTTTCTCAATAGCAAAAAGTTAGATTGATAATCGTTGCGGGTTGTTAGTTGATCATTGTTTATTGGTTTACGCCCCGAGTTCGTATAGTACAATTCGTACAAATGCAAAGCCTTATTGGTTTAAGGGTTTAGGTTTAAGAGATACCATTTAAACCTTAAACCCTAAACCAATGCCTCTTTCTCCAAGGCAAGTTGCCACAAACGGCCCCGGCAGGTAAACCAACAACTAACAACTATAATTGCACGCCAAAAGAGGAGCGTTGACGCAAGTCAACACTCCCCTTTTTGGTTACTCATCAATAAGTCATTTATAAAAATAGGGTATTGGGGCGCCATATGAATAGTGCGCCCCTAAATAAGTTTACACCGCTGTCTCGGCTCCCCTGCCGGGGCAATGCTATTAAGTTAAGCGAAATATGCGATGATTTCTACTGATGCAAAGGTTACTCAGGTTTCTCAGGATACTGAGGTTTCTCACGTTTCTCGAATGAGCCAATAACGCTAGCGTCTATTGGCACATTCGGAGAACCTGAGCAACCTGAGAACCCTTAGAAACTTGAGCAACCTGTCCCCACTAGCGGAATCATGTCTATTAACGCAAATCCTTAACTTAACAGCATTACCTGCCGGGGGAGCTGCCGAAGGCTGAGGGGGCAGCTCTAGCGGGATAAAATGCTAACGGTACGATAACCCGTTATGGGACTAATACCACTCCTCACTCCTAATTTCTCACTCATCATTTTCTATTACATTATACCGATCGTACACAGTCATTGGCACATCGTAATGAGACATATAGCCCATGTATGGTTTGAAGTCCATCAGTTTGCCAGAAAGATCTTCTGCAGACCACCGCTGGTTCAAGCTATGGAAATAGGTATCGATGTGGAGCAAGAGCCCATTGGACCGCTGGTCATGAGGCCCATCGATGTAGAGATTCATCCAGCCGCCATTGTTATTTGGTGCATTCCAACCAGATCCTTTTTCTGCGTTATCTAAGGTTTCGCGAAGTCCACGCAAGGTCTTAAATACGCGATATTCCGTATCTGTTGGATCATATTCCGCCCGGAAGTCATGCGCATAGAGTTTCAACTTTCTATTGCCACCAACCCCATCTCCTATATCGAAATAGAGTGCATTGCTAGCATCATGAACAGGTGCTTTACCATATACACCAGTCACATAGCCCATACTATCGAAAATAGCTTTACCTGTCACATGAAGTTTATCCACGCCCAACTTACCACTAGATATGATATCCGCATCGTGGACATTCAGTGAAGTAAAGAGCACATCACCATCGATATCCAGTTTCAGATACCCTTCCATAGGACCAGAAGTACCATCTTTGCCGATACCATTCACATCAACAAACAGCGTGCCTACGCTATCTTCGGTACGGTCAATCTTTGGCAAGTCGAAATGATTGCCCTGCAAGAAGAGATGGTCTCCCACCTTGAGATTATCCTTGATATGAATATTGGAATCTTTATCTTCGGTATAGAGAATTACATCTTCCCCTGCAATTTGGTCAATCTGGATATTGCCTTTCTTCGTACCGGCCACAGTTTTTTTCTTGGAAATCAATTTATCGATGCTAATATTTCCTTCGTTCGCAACAACACTGATATCTCCATTATCGCCAGCTGTCAGTGTGCCATCATCCTTACTGGTTACACCTTTCTCGCCGTCCAGAATGAGATCTTTACCAGCGGCCAAGGAACTCTTATTGGTCACTGTGCCACCACTGGAGCGAACAATGACATTTCCATCTGCCTCAACAGATTTGACATTTCCTGTAGTATCACTAATGGTCAGGTCTTTACCACTAATCAGCGTAATATCTCCGTGGCTAATCATATCAAAGTCATTGTACAAATACCCCTTGGAGGCATCGATGGTAATGCTGGTATCTCCCAAGATATAGTGTTTATCTTCAGTATAGCCAGTATCATCATTGAACTTGGCTTTGATCGTACTATCAGCAGCCCCTACCGTATATCCCGTACCACCAAGGAAGTTATAGATATTAGCAACATCAGCAGGAACATCCCTCATCTGCGTGAAATCATCATAATTCGTCACATTTCCGTTCGCAGATTTCAGAGTGACATTCCCAGCATCCGCCTTAATACTTCCATCAGCCTCTACCTGACTCTTGGATGTATCCAAAGAAACAATATCACCACGGTTCACCACATCGCCCTTACGGAATGCTTCCCAGCGGCCTTTCATGCCATCTTGAATGAGCTGATGCGTTCCAGCATCATCAATATAGCTGACCTGGGTATAGACCGTCTTTCCTTCTGGTACGGATGTTTTTTCATTAGACAGAACCTGTTTCTCACCCTTATCATTGATGAAGTAATTTTCAGAAATAAGAATTCGATCGCCTACATCTTTCGTTGTGGTAAGTGTCTGCTGTTTTCCATTTTCATCTACCAAGTGAATTTGGTGATTGATTTCAATGTCTCCACCAGCTTCTAAGGATACATTGCCATTGAGTGCCACCAGTTTGCCGCTAGCGGTATTGACTACACTGCCCTTGTTGGACTTCACAGAAATATTACCGCCTACAGATACCAAGTTGGCCCGATTGATCAGGTCACCACCGGTATCGGTCATAGAAATATTTCCACCTGCCAGAATGACATCCCCATAACTTCCCAATCCTTCTTTGGCTGTCAAAATGACATCTTTCAGAGCCACCAAGTATTTTTTATCATTGTACAATTTCCCTTCGGCTGCGGACATTTCAATGTTGCTGGTTGCCACATTGTAGCTGCCATCGGGTAAGCCCTTCAAGCTGATATGCTTTTTGCTGTCATACTGGTAGCTTTCAGAACCATCATCCATGCGGCTCAGGTCATCGAAGTTATTCACATCGCCGTATTCCGATGCAAGAATGATACTGCCGGTTCCTTTTTTGTCGCCGTTGGTCTTTCCAATGGCTACGATATCACCGTAGTTGGTGACGCTGTGTCCTTTGCCGTTTTCATCTTTGCCTTTGGCTTCCAAACGCACGGTGCCGCCCAAGGTGATAATATCTCCCGTGGAAGGTGTGCCTTCTTTGCCATTGATCACGTTTCCATTGTCGGCTATAAGATTCACATCGCCATAGACAGATTCCAGAACCGACGTATTGATGATATCCCCGCCGGTGGCATGGAGAGTAATATCTTGGCCCGCATAGAGGTTGTATGCCAGATTTTGCAACCCATCGGCTGCGGTAAGAGAAATATTTTCTCCCGCTTCGATGTCTTTGGAATTGTAAAGACTCCCCTTTTCCGCAGAAATAGTCACATTTCCTGTGGCAATATCTTTCCCATTATACTGGCGAGAATAGGTCTGACCTTCTTTATCTACCAAAGTATCAAAATCATCATAGTTGGTCACGTCACCGGCGTCGGAAATAAAGGAAATGGTTCCCCCCATCGCCAGGGCATCACCGGCATTGAACACAGAGCCATCTCTGACCGCATCGTATTCTTTGCCTTCGATGGTGATATATTGTCCGCCCTTCTTCGCCCCTTCTGTATAGGTATGCACTTCCGTGCCCACCGGAGCTTTAAGTAATTCGCCTTCTTCATTGTAGTAATACAAATTGGCATTCTGACTCTTAGCATGCAAGGTCACATTGCCATGGCCAGAAATGAGATCGGCCCCTAGCTGGTTGTAAATGCTACCATCTGAGGAAGTGAGTTCCACATTTCCATCGACCGCTTCCATAATGCCAAGATTCAGCACATCATCCCCTGCTGACATGGTGATATTTCCTTTTTTATTGCTTTGGAAATGGCCCCAATTGATAACACTATCGGCAGAAGTTATCGTAATATCTCCGCCTGCATAGATATCTCCGGTATTGATAATATCATTATAATCAACAGTATCTTCCTGGGTCATCAAAATCACATTGCCATTGGCATGAACCTCACCGGTATTGGTCATTGCTTTTCCAGACAAGAAAGACACATTTCCACTGGCCTCCACACCATTGGCATTGGTAATGCTGCCGGCAGAAGCCACTAAAATATCACGCCCCTGCAACAGAACTGACTTAGTACCTTCCTCTTTCTTTTCTACTAAAATATCTTTTTCATCATTATAGATAGTGATATCTCCTGTAGTGCGCAGAGAATCATGAATGATCACATCATTAGACATTCCGACTTCGTAGTTATGAATATCAATCTTTCCATTGACATGGGTCCCATTTTTGACAGATACATCCAAAGTGGTATCCCCGCCATTGCCGAGAATCACATCACCATCATCTGCAGCCAGTTTGACTGCAGCGAGCTTGTTTGTCTTGCTCCCCAAGTCAATACCACGACCAGTAGCCACATTCTTAGCCCCTGCAGAAACAGACAGTGTACCCACATCAGCCAACTGATAGCCCGTAGAGTCTTCCGATACATAGCCTTTGGCATTCATGGTCACAGTACCAGCTGCATTTTCTGCCTTCAAAATGCCAGACTGGAGCAACACATTTCGTCCTGCATCCAGCAAAGCATCTTTCATTGTGATGATTGTGCCACCATTGTGAATCACATCTTGACCAGCCTTCAAATCTACAGAACCGCCAGTCAGCTCTCCACCAGTGATAGATACATTCTTCTTGGCCTCAGCTGCCAGTTTTTCTTTCGTTGTGACCTTACCACCAGCAAACTTCACATTGTCATTGGTTGCTGTGAGTGAAATATTCGTTGCTTCCATGGTGCCATCTGCCACTTCGATATTCGCTTCTTCGTTGGTGATAGAAATAGTTCCACCTGCCTGCAAGTTCTTATCGAAGTGAATCTTATTAGCAATACCATTGTCTAGATTGGTAATGATCAAATTATCTTTGACAGTACCAACGGTAGTGACATTCAAATCGCCATCTTCGTCATTGGCACTAACAATAGTCGCACTGCCATTCTTCGCATCGACAGTGACATTCTGCAATTTATTGGTTTTGCTTGCCAGATTTGCATCGGTACCTGCTTTAGCAAAGACATCTTTGGAAATAACACTACCTGCAGTCTGATTGATTTCATTTCCTGCATCCAAGGTTACCTTGTTAGCAGAAATCAATCCGCCGGTCTGCTGGATATCATGGGTAGATTTGATGGTCAAATCATCGTTATGGATTACACCACCAGTCATAACCAGATCGTTGGTTGCTTCTACAGTAGCTGCATTGATCGTTCCTTTAGAAATAGCCAGTTTGTCTGCTTCTGCACGAACCTTCTTAGCAGAAATGGTGCCACCTGCAACATTTGCATTCTGAGCTTCTGCATTTACAGTGTCCTTTGCTGTTACAGTACCACCAGTAAATTTCACATCGTTATTCTTTGCAATCAGAGAAATGTTCTGTGCATCCATGGTGGTGCCATTTGCTACTTCGATGTCTGCTTCTTCATTGGTGATGGTGATATTTCCACCAGCCTTAAGATTCTTATTGAAATGAATCTCGTTGGCAATACCACTTTTTAGGTTGGTGATCGTCAAGTCTTTGGCAACAGCACCAATGGTGGAGACATTCAAATCACCAGCTTTATCATTGGCATTAACGATAGTCGCACTGCCATGCTGGGCATCGACGCTCACATTTTGCAGCTTGTTTGTTTTGCTGGCTAGGCTGATATCTTTTCCTGCTTTGGCCATGGTGTTTTTCGCCTGTACGCTGCCAGCGGTCTGGTTTACAGAATCATTGGAAGAGGAAAGTGTTACGGTTTCTGCCTGGATGGTACCGCCGGATTGGGTGACGCCCTGTTCGCCCTGCAAGGTGGCTTTTTCCTTGGCTGTCAAAGTACCGCTAGTCGTCAAGCTATGATTCTGCTCCGCGGATAGCAAGATATTTTGGGCTTCCATAGTGGTACCGGAAGAAACAGTCAGGTCTTTTATCATATTTCTATAAGAAATATCCTTCTGGGCGGTCAGATGAGCGGTATCGGCTGTAATGCCTACATTTTCCAACCGCATATCTTGTCCTGCAGTGACGAGCAAATTCTTACTTGCCAGGTCTTCTTCTTCGATTTCCACATCCTGTCCAGCTTCCAAAGTCAGCTTATCCGTACCAATGAGCTTTGTATTTCCTTTGCCAGAGACATAGAGATTCTTCGCACTGCCCAAGTAGGTATCGGTAGAAGAAATGGTATTTTCATTCTGCAGGTCAGAAGATGTGTAAATGCTTGCGGTTTCACTGCTGATTGCGTCACCTGTCAAATGCAAGGCACCATCCACAGCTATACCAATATTTTGCAACTTTCCTTGCGATGTAGCACCGACAGTCAGATTCAGCACGCCAGCGGCACCGTCTTTGGTGGCCGTCTTGCCATCGTGACTCGCTACGCCGGTGACGAAGACATTATCTTTTGCTTTCAGCGTGACTTTGCTGCCGTTTTCATCCGCAGCATTCAGGATGCGGATGCCTTTGTTGGACTTACGAGACAGTTTTCCGTCTGTATCGGTTTCTGCTTCGCCCAGGCTGCCACCTCTGGCTTCCAAGGTGATGGAGCCATTATTTTCTGCACGGATATAATTCACCGCTTCGGTACCATTCACTTCGCCCATGACCATAGAGGCATCACTACCAAGGTAAATATCTCCGCCACTGGAAATGCTACGAAGGATCAAGTTGTTGTTGCCGGTCTGGTCGATATAGATACCGCCGGAAGCTACCGCCGAGAGTCCATCTTTCTCAAGATCTGTGCCGAAAAGCTTCGTCTTCAGATACTGGTCTTTCATCCCGATATTGCCATTGGCAGCGGTCAGATAGAGATTTCTCCCGGTGATATAGGTTTTCGTATCGTTTTGATAAATGCCACCCAAGCTGGAAATCGTGATATCGCCCACTTTGGTAGCCACTTCACCCAGGTGTAAATCTTTGGTGGCTTGGGTAATATCATTGTCTTTATGGTCACGGCCTTCGATGAAAATATTTCCTGTATTGCCATTTCCAGCAGCCGTTGCCGCCGATTTCAGGGTCAAGCTGCCGTGAAGAATGGTTGTTGTACCATCCTTATTCACTTTTGTCTTGGTGGTCTGCTGCACACCGATAGGTAATTTCTCGGTAATGATAGCTGTTTTTCCATCATTTTCCCAGGTCACCATAGAGGCATCGGCTTTAGACAAGGCTTTCAAATCATCCAAATGGAGATAATTGCCAGCGCTATCCTTTTCCAACAAGGTAGTCATATCGATTTTCTTCTGGTTACCGCTATTGAGACCTACACTATCGGCGACGGTAATGGTGATGTTATGACCAATCACATTGGGGTCTTTGGTGGATGTCTTCGGCAGATTTTCAGAAGTCTGGTTTACTACGCTATCTTGGATCGCATAGAGAAGGGCATTGGCATCCCATTCTTTGTAGTCTCCCAAGTCTGTTTTCTTATTCTTTTCATCGACATAATGATTCAGCTTATTTTTGGCTTCTTTCATTTCGTCATTGCCATCGATGAGGCCGATGGCTCTCCATCTTTCCAAGAGGTCATCGGCATCACCGCGGTCGTTAGACACATAGGGCAGAGCATCGACCACGCTGCCTTTGGCAACGGTCAGTGACACATCGCCATCGGTAGAAATAATCTGACCGATACGCATATCACCGGCCGTCTGTTCCAGGCTGATATTTCCTTTGGCTTTGGCATTGATGGAAGCATCCAGGGTATCGAGACCGATAGGCTGCTGGCCCGCATAGACTTTGAGGGCTGTGTAGGTGCCATCGTCTTTCTTCTGTCCATAGATGGCCCCATGCTCACTGGTGAGATTGATGCGGTCCGATACGATGGAGCCATCTTCGTCTTGCGAAATCGTTCCTTCTTTGCCGGTGGTCTTGATATCCACCAGTCCGGTAATGCCGGTATCGTTTGGCAGCGATACATCCTCATTTCCATTCTTCACCACAGAACCGATATGGCCCAGTACCATATTGCCTTTGGCCTGGTAGGCCCCATTGACAGTGAGATCGATGCTGTTCTGTTCTGGCATATTTGCCCCTGTCGCATGATGAACCGCACTGACATGGACTGTGTCACCAGCAATAATCTGGATATTTTCCATATCCTTTCTAGCCCCTAAGGAAATATCGGAGCCATAGAGACTGCCGCCGCTCTGTACCAAAGAGCCATTGCGGGATGTGATTTCTACAGTGCCTTTTTCCATACGAGAGGCCATGGTCCCGTCGCTGTTCTTGGTTTCATAGAGCTTCGTATTGCCAATGTTTCCTGTCAATTCTACGTTGGAAGTAGAATCAACGGAAATCTTGCCATCCTCAGCAGCCTTTCCGATGAATTTCACATGAATCGGATTATCCGCTTTAATGCTGGCATCATAGGTATCGCGGCTGCCGGTCGATTCGGTCCAGGTCACTTCACTATGCTTATAGTACCCCCACAGGCCAGAGCTCCATTTCCTTGTGCCGTCTATCGTCATATTTTTCTCACTGTTTTCTTTATGAGAAACAGTGACCTGACTATCAGAAGTAGTCGTATCTAATCGGATAGTTTCTCCCTCTTTTCGAGGAGCTTCTTTATCACTTCCAGTTTCGCCTTGAATCTCAGGATGTTCTTTCATCCACTTAGCCAATTCCGTTTTGGCTTCATCACTGGACCATTTCAAATCCCAACCACCGGTCTTGAAGTCATTTTTGTACTTGGTATACTCTGTAGTTTCTTTCCCAGACGTCCAGGTATATTTCAAACCTTGTTGTGGGTTGTAGTCAAAACCTTTAGTCTTATCAAAGGAACTTTCTGTCCCAGTATCACTGATTCGGCCTTGGTCATCGATGGTTTTTACCACGGTCTTTCCATTGGTGATTTCCGTCAAGGTTTTCTTCGCCGTATCTTGGATGCGAACAAGACCATGGACATCATTGGTGGTGAGCTGTCCCACTTTCAAATCATAGCCAGTGCTGTTCTTCAAAGAAATATCACTGACCCCATCGAGGCAGATGATTTGTCCATTGCCGGTACTGGAAATACGGCCGGTGAGATAAATCTGTCCGCCGCTGGCATCGATATTTTCTACCAAAACCTTCTTGCTCGATGGATTGTAGTACACATTGAGCCGATATTTATAGCAACCTGCATGGGCATCCCAGAACGCACCGCCTTCGATGATTTTGTATTTGTCGCCGGTGGTGACTGCCGCATCGGACAATTCTCGCTGTCCGTCATAGCTCATATTGATCCGGTCAATGGCTTCTTTGGTGGAATCATCGGAAATATCCGCATAGTAATCACTGAAACCACTCTGGATGACCCCATTGACATTGATATCGGAAGCATTGATGTACACATGACCGCCAGCAATATAACTGCCGCTGGCTTGGCTGCCATCTTTGATATCCGTTTTGATTTGATCTACCTTGTCCGTTTTCCCACTTTTGATGATTTTCTGATAAACATCATCATACAGTTTCTTTACATCACCACCAATATTGACAATGCCGTCAGTGTATCCTTGGGTAATATTTCCGCTAGACGCATCGATATTGACTTTTGCCCCGCTGATAGCCACGGCATCTTTGATTCCTTTGCCCTGAATGACGATACTGTCACTCTTACTCCGGATGGTCACTTCGCCATCTTTGGAGTACACATTTCCCTGGATGAGAATGTTCGCCATAGGCTTCATAGAACCGGACACTTCGCCTACTTTCTGGCCTTTATCATCCAGTATGTCCCCTTTATAGTTCAGCGGATTCCCATTGTAATTTCCTGTAATGGTAATTTTGCCAGACTGTCCGTCTGCCGCTTCTACGGTGCCAAAGGAAGCGTTCTTTCCCTTATTGAGGACACTAATACTCTTATTGAAATCGGCGGTTGTTTTTCCTGTCAGATTGTTTCCATTAAAGAGTAACTTACCGCCTGGATCATCGACAGTGATGCCATCGATTTTTGTCATCAAGTTGGTGTTATTGGTGATGGTAATTTCCGGTGAGCCCTGGGCTTTCATGGTACCGCTGCCGATGAGGTCATCGGTGTCGACGGTGATATTGCCGCCGGAGCTGGTGAGTTCTGGAATTTCCACATAATCGACGGCCAGAGAAGCCTTGGGGATAATCTTTCCATCTTTGTCTTTTGCCGCCAAGCCCAAAGAGAGCATTTCCTGTTCGATTCGCTCTGCTTCTGCTTTGTATCCCATATAAGCAGCCGATTTTTCTTTGTCTGTGTTATCTTTGCCATATTCCAACATGAGGTCCTCGATTTCCTGGTACCGTTTGAAAAGGGTACTGGTGTAATCTTCGGTTCCAAAGAGGATGGAATCTTTGGTGAGGCCTGTACTTTCATCGGCTTTGACGGAAACAGAAATATCGCTGCTGTCTTTGGCACCGCCTACCACGGTATCGCGCAGGTCTTTATTTCTAACTACCACATCGCCAGCTTTGCCAATGACGATTTCAATCTTATTCGCCACACCGGCTACAGCACTGCCGTCCACTTGTACGAAATTGTTGGCGGTCTTACCTTGGATGGTTTCTCCCTTATCGTTGCTGACAAAGGCCCCTTTCTGGCTGCTGCCGTAGATGCCTACATAGCGATTGGCCGATACATTGGCCATTTCACGGCCCGATGCGGCGTAGAAATCGGAATGACGAACGCTGCGGCTGGCACTGTCCTTGCCGATGGTAATTTGATTGTTTTGAGAAATGGTGTTAGAAACCGACGGACGAGGGAATACCGGAATGGCCCCGCCAATGAAATCGGTGGCTTGGGCATCCAAATCCAGTAAGGACACACTGCCGTCCGCGTGTTTTCCTGCATAGAGATGAATATCCTGGCTGCTATAGAGGCTATTGGTTCCCTGGCTCATATCGATGCTGTTATTTCTAGTTAGCTGGTTTTTCATCAGCGCATTGGCGCCGGTCAGAATCCCTGTAGCCGTTTCCGCATTGGCATAGGTGAAAAGTTTCACATCATCGGCAGCAGACAAGGTGATATCTTTCCCGGATTTCAATGTTTTGATCTTGCTGTCCCTGAGGGTAATCCGGTCATCGTTGGTCAGGCTATTGTTCACTCTGGCTTCCGCACCGCCACCCACACTGACGTTGTACACATACCCATTGACCAGTAAATCTTCATCGGTATGGCTAATCACATCTGCGCTGCCATTGGACAAAAGCAGGGACTGATCCAGATTCACATGGGCGTTGGAAAGAATGGTATTGTCAATGCGAGACGTATCGACCCCAACGGCATCCCAACCGGTGCCCATGACCATTTTTTCAAATCCTTTTTTGCGATTCAAGGTGGTGGTATTTTCTGCATCCACAAGCAAATCACCGACGCTGCCTATAAGAGCGTTGTCAAGATTCATAACTGTGTCATTGGTGATGTGATTGTAAGCCCCTGCTGCGCCGCCGCCAGCAACGGTCACAGTGAGTCCATTGGCCAGCAGATTGTAATCATCATTCCGCAAAGCGAACAAATAGGTATCTTCGTCCGACAGGATATTTCCCTTCACATTCATGGTGGTCTTGGCATCTACTGTATTTTCTACTTTCGCCAAGAAGGGAGAAATAGCAACCATCCCCGCCGACGTTCCATCGGCCCTGGCTTCTACGGTATCACTATTTGACGCATAGGCGTCCAGATTTTTCACATGGAGCGTGTCCTTTCCCGTATCGATGGTCGTAGTGGCTTTGCTATAGGAATAGTTTTGGGCGAAATTGTTGCCACTGATGGCACCGCCTGCATCTACGGAGTGAATGTAGCTATGGGAAGTCGTATCATTGGACGCGCCGACACTGACATCGGCATAGGTGGTCTGTGTGGTTTCTTTGCCATCAATGATTTCTTTTTCTTCATGGGCAAACGAAGCAGCACCCAAGGTGGCAGAGGCTTCCATCCCATTGTAGGTGCGAGATTTATTGACTGCTATGTCTATCCCACCGACACCGACGGTATGACTGATGGCTTCGGTGGTGAAATATTTATTTCCTTGCCCGCCGGTCAAAGCGGACAGCATAACCAAGCCCTCTTCTTTGTCGGTATCAAAATGATTTCGATCGGTCACATTCAGTGTGGCTTTCCCGGTGGCTCTGGCGGTTGTGATGACGCCTTTTGCTTTGAGACTAGAAATCGGTGTCACATCTGCCTTATTCTCTGATTTCACCCCTGGTGCATTTTGCGCTTCTATATCAATGGAAGACGCAGTGAAGGTATTTTTCTTCTGGCCCTTTTCTCCCAAACGAACAGCCACTTCACTACTGTCTTCACTATCCAGTACCATCCGGCCTGCATTGACACTGGATAAGTTGATATTCATACTGCTGTTATCGATTTTCGCCTCATTGAGTGCCCGTACCCATAGTGGATGACCTGTGGACATGATGGTGCTGTCATCGATAGAAATGGAATTGGTCCCACCGTGTTTCACATATCCGGTGGTATCTGCATAGGTGACACCGCTGAATCCACCTTGGCCGGTGTAGCTCTTTAATTTGCCATCGGTGGTGGATTGGATTTGGACCTCATTGCCTGAAAGCTTAGCATTCGAAATCGAAACGTTCAATTTGTTTTCCACATCCATCCGATTGGCGGCTACGGCTACATTGGCAATGCCAATTCCCGTTTGATGGATGGAAATATCTGTATTGGTGGTTGCTTTGGCATGGATATCCAGCTTATCATTTGCGGTGAGCGTACTATTGGATACGGCAGTCGTCAGCCCCGCTTTGGAAGCGTCGCCCTTGTTGATGGTGGTGCTTCCTTTTTCGATGGAGTGATCATAAGTCTTTGCCTTTTCTGCCTGCTGGTTCATGCGAGACAACGCCTCATTCACATAGCTTTGCAATTCTTGCGTATCGTACGATGCGTTTTCTCCCTCACCGTTTCGGTCATAGGTATACCCATCTTTCAGGGATGTCCCCACATTGGTATACATCACGTTGACGCCCACATTGAGAGCACCGATGCCGACACCCACCATAGAGGCTTGGATATTTCGTTTTTCATCCGCACCAACAAGGATATTTCCACCATACAATTCGGAATTGGAAATGGTAGCGGAAGTCCCAGTATTGACATTGACTGCCCCTTTGCCGACGGCCACGCCCAGCAAAGAGCTGATACCAGCGGCTACATTTTTATAGGCATGAGAAATAGTATTCTGTGCCGTCACTTGGATATCACCGAATTTGTTATCCGCCTGCCCCAGCACAGACTGATCGACTTTCGCTTCCACTTGGCTTTCCATATTCACATTGGCTACAGAAATACCAGCGGCCCCGCCAATAGAAACGGCTAACGCATCCCCAGAGAGTTCGGTAGCAACCTCTGTATCGTTATGGGCTTTCACGTTTACATGGCTGTCCTTATTTCCATCAGAAGACAGCTGTACCTTGGATACTTCCGCCTTCGTATGGCTCGTATCTTCCACATCGGTCACACCTACACTGACAGACCCACTACCAATGGCACCGGAAAGACTGATGGCATTGTTGTAAGTATCTACCTTAGCCAAGCGGTTGGCTTCCACATCCAAAGAATGAACGGTGCCTGTTACACCAGATACCAAAGCAGAAGTCTTACTAGTGAAACGGTCCACCGATACGGAACCTACTGCCGCTGCGGCACCAGTGGCACTACCGCCTGCGGCCACGCCGCTTTCGCTGACGTGAATTTGGGTTTCGCCCAGTGCGTTGACTGCTACATCATGGGCATTAAGGGTATTTGCTGCCTGCGAATTGCCCGTGATCTGTGCCACCGTTTCACGGGAAACTGTATTTCTATCGCCGGCCCCTGCAGCCCCTACGCCAGCCGTACCAGCAATACCAACAGCCAAAGTTCCCAAATGGGAGTTGATATCTGCTTTGTCATGAGCAGTAACAGAAACATCGGCATTTTTCAAATCTTCGATGGTTTTATCTTTGTTGACATTGGTATTAGAAACGGTAGCACCAGTTTTTCCGCCAATGGTATTGATGACCACCGTGGCATCGACGGCTACGCCAGTTGTAGCAGAAACGCCCACCGCTCCGGTGATGGAAATATCTTTGATTTCATGGGTGGCATCCGCATGGACCACGAAACCTTTCTTCTTGGTTCCATTGTCGGTTTGTTCATTGACAGTCACACCCTCATCATGGCCCAAGGCAGTGATTTCGCTATCAGCCACAGAGGACGTGGTATTTCCTGTGATGGTATTGGTCACAATGGTAGTGCCCAATGCGACACCGAGATTTTCAGCCGATGCGCCTACACTGACAGCACCGCCGTAGTTGGCAATCGCTTCGTTGCTCTTTGCCAAAGCAGCCACGGTTCCATCGGCAGAAATAGTCGATTTGTTGATAGATACACCAGTGTCATTGGCGATGGTATTCGCTGCTACGTTACCAGCCAAAGCACCGCTGCCGCCAGCGGTAGCGACCGCCGCAGAGAGGCCCATGCTGATATTGGTAATCGTATTGTCCGACTTCGCTTGAGCAATGAGATTTTTCAAGTGCAAATTGCTCTTTATAATTTGTGCATTGGTATCGGCATCACTCTTGATAGTAGAAACACTGCCGCTTCCTGCCAAAGAAATCCCTTCGCCAGTGCTGACACTGGCTGCGATCCCATCGGCACTGTTGGTGATGGAACTATCGCTATTAGCCTGAACAGACACTTTGGCATTTTTCTTATCTTTGTCCGAAGTGTCAATATTCGTACCTTCCATAGAAGCCAGTGTATCGGTATAGAGAGTCGTGATGGCTACGCTGCCCTGTGCGGCTCCGCCGCTGCTGCTGCCTGTACGGACCGCACCGCCCAAGGCAAGATTTACGAAGTTCGCCTGGTTATCCGCTACCACTTGGATATCTGCTTCGTTGGTAGTGGTGATGGTTGCGTTACTAAGTTTGGCAGTCACATGCTGCTTATCGGTAGCACTGTTTCCGATGTTGTTGTAACTGAGGGAACCGCCAATGGTGGCCGATGGTTTATCACTTCCTGCTGCTACAGCCACGGTTCCAGCAATGGCTTTCGCATTGGCTGTATCAGTGGCTTTCACTTGGATGGATTTGGCATTGGTAATGATCGTTTTTTCCTTGCTATCACTCCGATCGACAATAGCCTCCGTATTGTTTGTGCCTTCATTGATGGCGCCGGCCCCTTCAAAGGCTCCATGGCCCAAAGACACACCGGCTCCAGCAGCTACTGCCCAAGTATGCGATGTATTTGTCCCTGTCACATCCAGGTTGGTTTCTCCGCCAGAAATACTAGACAGTGTGAGCCCTTTGGCATAGGCACCGGTGTTGTTTTTCAGAATGTTATCGGCCCAAGTCAAACCAGCAGCCCCGCCGGACTTGCCGGTTTCGGCGCTCACTTGTCCAGCCACACTGACCAGGCTGGAGTTTGTTTTTCCGGTCACGTCCAAATGGTCCGTGGTCACGATGGTATCTTCTACGGTGGCTGTGGTCTGATTCTGAATAAACTGTCTCACCCCAGAACCGGCCGCTGCAAAGCTAGCTTTTTCGCCGCTTCCTGCAATGGCTGCCACGCCGGCAGCGACGCCAATCATCTTGGTATCGCTGGAAGCCGCCACTTTCATAGCCACCCCATCTTCATTGCTAGGTCCTGTAGAAATAGTGGCTCCCTTCACAGAGGCAGTGAAATTGTTCTTTACTGAATTCACCACCGCTGCCGCAGCTCCTGCCACATCGGCATTGTCACCACTTCCGGTCTTTACGCCCAAGCCCAGTGCGGTTCCTACGATGGTATTTCCTTTATTGGTTACTTCGATCTTCTTATGGTCATAGGTAGCACTATCCTTGCCCTCTTCCACTTTGGCAGTCATATCGCTGCCGTCCTTGCCATTGGCATTGGCCATCGCATCGCTGCCATCCAGTTCAAAAATGTTTTGGCTGGTTCCATTGGCATTGTTCAAATCATTGACGTGGCTATTATCTGCTACT
This sequence comes from uncultured Dialister sp., assembly GCA_934216155.1. GTDB lineage: Bacteria > Bacillota > Negativicutes > Veillonellales > Dialisteraceae > Dialister. Next base: position 6,373 of record CAKQBK010000006.1, on the reverse strand, counting down.
TCTTCTCCACGGACAGAAATCTTTCCGTCTGTGGCTTCTACAGACACTTTTTCTGTATGGATTTCACCGCCTTCAACGGTGGCATTGACCGTATTGGAAATGCTGTTATTGGAAATCGCTACGTTTCCTACGGCGTAAGATTTCCCTCCCCGAGACACGCCAACAGAAATGGCACTGCCCACCTGGGTCAGGTGACTACCTGCGATGTTCTCTACATTTTGGACACTTGAAGCAGAGGTACCGATGTTATTATTTTTCATCGCTGCCTGAATGTCATTTTTTACTTTATTGATCGATGCCGCAGCCCCTACGCTGGCATTGGAATTGGCATACTGCGCAGTCACGCCGCCTGCCACTTGGATATCCTGGTCATAGGCCACATTGCTGACTGTGTTTTTTGCACCAGACAGACTATTCCCTGTCATGTCCGCATGAACCTGGCTATCTACGTAGTTGGCCGAGCCAGAAGCACCCAAATTGACAGACACGCTGCCGCTGCGTTTGCCTGTTTCGAGCCCCAAGGAAACACCGGCTGCCACTTGGGCACCGCTGTTGTGGGCATAGTTCAAAATGTCTGCTGCTGCGTCCTTATCAACTGTCACGGTGGTATTTCCTAAAGAGGCCCAAGTGACTTTGTGGAGATCATTCTTTGCAATGGCACCGGAAAGAGACGCATCAAATTTCCTGCCGCCATTGTTGTCTTTCGTATTAGAAATACCCATTTTCGTCAGGGCCATAGCGCCGCTGTACGCTCCGATGTAGGAATTGTCCTGGGCTTCTACGGTGAGAGACGGTTTGCTTGCATCGGTCGGTTTTGTCAATGTGATTTTCACATTGTCCAGTCCGGCTTCGGTGTCGTCTTTCACATAGTTCCAAGATACACTGCCAGCACCATTGACGCGAAGTGTGGTACTCTTTCCTTTATTTCTGGAAGAATCACCCACTCTTTCCTGCCCCAAAGCTTGTGTCTTGGCTGTATCTGCCTGCGCCGTTGGCTTGGTGGGTTTATCAATGGTCCCAGAGCTCGGCGGAGCCGGTGGATCATCAGCAGCCATAGATGGCGGAGCTGGTTCATCGGTATCGCCGCTGATTACAATGTCTCCACTACCGCCTTCTGCACTGTCCTTGTCGGATACGACTGTATTGTCTCCATCGTCTTTCACATCCACGCCGCCGGCATCGCCATTTTCATTGTCCGTCTTGTCTTTGTCACCGGATCCACCGCCGGAGCCACTGGTGGTGCCCGCTACGGTGATGGTATTGATGGTACCTTCCGTGGTAGCACCTACATGAACCTTGCCTGCTTGTATGGTTCCTTTTTTACGTTTGTTTTCTTCTGATTCCGAAGAAGTGCCATCTTCGTTGGTTTCCAAGTTCGCCACTTTGGCCCGGGTCTGTACGTCATAGGAAATCACGCCGGTGCTGACGCCGATGGAGGAATTTTCTCCCCTCATGAAATCGCCCACTATGCTGATTCCATTGGTCTTGTTCTGCGCGGTCAGATCCAAAGCCTCTTTGGCAGTGAGGTTCACATCATCATCGACCAGGGTATTCGCATGGGATGTACCGCCCAAGTAATTCACCATACCGGTGATGCCCAGTTTGCTGGTCTTGGCACCGCCTACCGCTGTACCGATATTCAACACATCATTGTTGGTAGCCAACTGGATAGTATTGGCATCGATGGTCACATCATTGGCCACTTTCACCAAACTGTCCGTGTAGGCATTCTGCACACCTACAGTGCCGCCTAAACCTACAGACGTATTTTCCGGAGAAGCTATATCAGCTGGTAAAGAAGACAAAATGAGTTTCCCTGCAACCAATACATTTTCTTCTTTCACATCGGCAGTAATGGACGCATCGCCGCCGGCTGTGATTTTCGTTTTAGGTCCCATATTGACATGGGCATTGTTATGTAAATTCTGCACCCCCACGCTGCCGGAAGCCATGGCAGTGGCATCGCCGGACCATGGTTGTTTCTTGGCCGAAGAGGCCACATACATATTGGCATAGTTGGATGCATCCAGGAACTTTTCCAAAGCAGGAAGGAGTGTCGCATCTTTATCCAAATACTGAGCCAATTCATAGGCTTGTCTTGCTTCATTGATCAGCCCTTCCCGATTGAGAGCATTCACGTTAAAGCTAGTGGGAATCAATGGAATCAACCTATCATAAACTTCTTTCAGTTCTTTTAACTTTTCTTTGGCTTCTTCAGAACTGTCTGGCTTTTTGCTCCAATAGTCATAAAATTTCTTCCACTCATCCTTCAAAGTCGATGTCATATCATCAAGCCGCTGATATTCCTGAGTAGTTCCTGCATGGATGGTCACATCACCACCGGCTTCGATGGATTTTTCCTCTCCCGTAGCATTGGAATTCACATTCACTTCAGCGGTGTTGGTCATATTGGAAATACCGACCGCAGCGGATACACCGTAATTGGTCTGCGGGTTGCTGGCTTCCAAGAGATGACTGGTGATATGTCTCACATCACCGACAGTCACGCCTGCATCGATAGTGACATTTCCTTCCTCCCCATTGGCCTGAATGCGAGAGGTATCGTCCAGATTGACTTTGGCCGTATTGGTCACGTTGGACACGGCAATAGACGCACCGATATCAAAGTAATTTTTCCACGTATTTCCTGCCAGAGATACATTCTCCCCCAGAGCATAGGGATTCTGGGCATAGAAAAGCTGGGCCAATGGTTGAAATTCACTGGTTCTCTCTTGAAATACATCGGAATTGAATACCGTTTCTACCGGAGCAAACATGTTGTCCGTAAAGGCATTGCCGGTGATGACGTTCAGTGTATTCAGATTGTGATCGGCCTGGATCTCCACATTTCCGTCCTTACTGGTCAGTTTGCCTGCATTGTTCACCGCAGCCTGGCCCGTACTAGTCACCACATTGATGGTGGTGCTAAAGGCGGTATTGTCATCACTGGTCGCCATGACAGCGCTGGTCATCTCATTTTCGGTGTGGGATTTGACGGACAAATCCTTACCGGCGGTCACGGTGGCATCATTTTTCTTTTTCCCAATATTGACTTCTGCTTGGGTATCCTCTGTATTGACCCCTACTGCCACAGTCGCCATGCTTGGAACACTGGTGCCGTCTGCGTACTTAGAGTTTTTAACCCCCATGGCTGCATTGACCTTGCCAGTCGCATTGGCTTCGATTTCTGTTTTCCCATCGGATGTCAAATTTCCATCTATATTGACCGTGGCATGGCTCACATTGTCTTCATAAATCAATCCGCCGGTGAAATAGTCCGCATACTGGGTAGCTCCACTTTCTAATTCCGGGCGCACCGTGAGCTGCGCCCCATTGGTGGACGCACTGGTCGCCTTGACCGTGATATCACCACCAATAGCACTTTCTCCATCTTTCACAGCTTTGGCAGTCACCTGCGCCGTAGAGCCAATGGTGGTATTGGCTTTGGCTGCAGAAGACCCATAGGTCACATGAACCTGATTCAGCGCTCCTTTCAAAGCCGCTTTGGCTTTTTCCTTGGTTTCGCCTTCTTCTTTCCCGCCATCTTTGTCTATTTTCTTAAAAATACCATTGGCAATTTTTTCTACCAACGTATCTTTCATGCCGTCGGCCACATCATTTTTAGCGACTTCCAAGAAATTGTGGTACTGGTCCAAGGTTAAATCGGAAGAAGCATGAGAACTGATGGTCACATTGGTACCGCTGATGGCACCATTCACTTCCGTATTGGCCATGGCGGTTCCGATATAGTTGTACCAATGGTCCCCTTCTTCCTCTTTGGTGGATTCGACGTTTTCTGGAATATTGGAATGAGACAATTGAGAATCGGACGTGATGGATACATCCCCCGCAGCGGCAATGGTGGCCCCTTCGCCTACTACCACTTCTGCTTTGGCTAAGGTGCTCTTTTTCAGCCAGCTTCCCAGGGTAGAATCCGGGTCGATGGCATTCTTTTCATTCACAGAAGCGGTCAGTTTGATGCTGCCATCGCCCTGTAAGTTGGTGTTATTTTTTGCATTGGGGTCTGCAATAATAATTTTTCCATCAGAAATAGACGCAGTGAGTTTCTGCGAATCGTCCACTTCATATATACCATCGGTATTGACCGTATTATTAAATACCAGACCGGTGCGAAGACTTGGTGTCTTGTCGGCTCCGTCCGCTTTCTGCACATAAATGGCAGCGGCCTGGAGATCGATGCCGGTCATGGTATTGATTTGTCCATTGACCACAATAGAACCATCCAAAGAGCTGGAGGCTTTCCAAGTACCATCTTGAATAGCCGTTGCAGCCGCTTCCGCAGACGTCGGCAAATCGTTCTGATTCATGGTGATGGCTGTCAGGGAGCCTGCATTGATGACGCCACCGGCACCGATAACCATGCCTTTAGGACTCAGGAAATACAGATTCCCACCGATGTTGTTGTCTCGAATGGCATTGACGGTGCCCTGGATATCGATGCGATTTTCTACCGTATTGACCAACGTATCCAGCGTTTTGGAATCATTGGCTGTTTTGAAATACAGATTGGCCATTTCCTTGCTATCCACATGGAAATCCTGAAAACGGTTCAACCCCACACTCCCAGAAGCAGACTCTGCAAAGATATCCGCTTTCTTGTTCTGCATGAGATTGGTATTCCGATCGTTCACACGGGTAATATTTCCTTCTGCCAAAGCTTCGGTCATGCCCATGCCCATCCAGGAGGTGACGGCCACGCCAAAAGCCATAGCGGAACGAAGTACCTGGCTTCGCAGTTTTTTCTTCTGTGCTTTCTGCCCTACTATACTGCTTGTTTGTCCTGCGTTGTGTTTTCTGTATTTCATATGCTTCTCCCCATAATTGGTCTTAACGATAAGAGACATTCTCTGGGATTCCTGTTGCGATACAGGTTTCTCAGGTCGCTCAAGTTTCTCAGGATTCTCAGGTTTCTCGAATGTGCTGCTAAGGGCTATCGGCACATTTGAAGAACCTGAGTAACCTGAGAAACTTGAGCAACCTGTACTCCCTATCAGAACTCTGTGAATTGTCTCAAATCCTTATTTCATCTACAACTTCATTTCGTATTTGCACATATACTTTCGCCGGTAAGGCTCTGCCATCCTGCCAACGAAGTTTAAAATGGGATATGCGAGAATAGACGTTACTATTCTCTCGGAATGTATTTTCTGCCACCGCCGGTGTGATGCCTTCGACTCTTTGGTCTGCCAGGCCGACGGATTGTAACTTATATAGGAACCTGTGATAGGCTTCTGTCTTCATGAATTCTTGCTGTTCCTTGGGCCATTTGACGTCTTTTATTAGAAGTTCCACGCCAATGGTGGGACCCACTGTCCCATCGGGGAAAACGTCCAAGTCTAACATGTAATAAAATAAACGGTTCTTATCGATGTCTTCTAACAGCTGCCATCCTTCTTTGGGAAACGCCGACGTGCCAAGCCTTTTCAATATATTTGGTATATCGGACAATCCATGGTGCAATAGGAGAACCAGCCGCAACGGCTTTTCTTCTCGGGCCTCCATGAATCCGATATGCCACGGCTCGCCCCAGGGCCTCACTCGTTGTAATTGGGACAGCAAACAGACTGTCGCCATGGACCGCTTTCGATATTTCAATACCAGCGGCAACAGGTCAGCCACGAAATCGCCGGATAAGTTGATGAAAGACGATACATCGGGCGACGTCCCTTCTCCGATGTCGGCTTCCAAGTACAACATACACTGGGGCAACAGGGACGGTTTTCGCTTCCCCAATTCCCTGGCGTAGTAGTGGAAGAAATCCCCTTCCTTCCCAACGGACCGCCCGATGAGAGGATTTCCCTCGTAAAAAACGTCCGCTCGGTATTGGGCCGACAGATCCACCCGGGGCCGCCCCAGCAGCACCGCTTCGGCATAGAAATCCACGCTTTGTCTGTCCAAAACATAAAGAGGTGCCTGATTCATGAGCCGCTCTTCTATGGTCCTATCCACGCCCCACAAAGCTTTTCCTTGCGGGGTCGACAGGGCCTGCTGGTGCCAGGAAGCAAAGGCCTCCAACTGCTGCCAAGCACTGGTTCTCATGAGTCATCACCTCTTATCTTTCGTTGTATAAAGATTGTGATTCATAGATGTGATACTGAAGCAAAAGGGTTCTCAGGTTTCTAAGGTTTCTCAAGGTTCTCAGGTTTCTCGAATGTGCCTATAGACGTTGGTGTCATCAAGTAAGGTTGAGTTCAATTCAATTAGTTCTTCTCGCTAGGAGTGGGTATCACCAAGTTCGCTTGCTGTGTTCATAGCGAAATATACCGCTAGTGCCTCCCATCTTCGCTACGCTCGAAATGGCGTCTCACTACATCCCTGCGTCGCTACGCTCCTAGCGATGTAGTTCGCTTGC
>CAKQBK010000005.1 GCA_934216155.1 uncultured Dialister sp. | reverse complement strand
CATAACAGGACTTCCGTACCGCATCCGTGCTAGCGACAAGACCAAGAGCACTCCTTCACCTGCGGGTGGAGACCAGCAACGCGCTGTCTCCGATCTAGCGTGGGGGTTCATAGGATCCTTCTCGCCTTCCAGGGGGATACTATGCCTTTTTATGTTTGCCTTTTTCGGCAAGCGGCAAATGGGATGATTTCTTCTGAGGTTACAGGTTGCTTAGGTTGCTCAAGATTCTCAGGTGGCTCAGGTTTCTCGAATGTGCTGATAGACGTTAGTGTCATCTGTTTTGATTATTCCGGGAAATCGCTAGATATGACAAAGTGCTAAGGGTTCTAAAGGTACAAAAGGTTCTAAAGGTTCGTCGAATGTGCCTCTTAGCCAAAGCCGTCATTTCGACCGGTCGTATTTGTGCTTGGTGACACAAAAGTTATGAAATACCATGTGCATCGGAGTGGAGAAATCTCTCAGCAGTAGCGGGAAGGGCTTGATGAATCATATCATTACGGCTTATTCAATAAAGTTATGCAGATCGCTGGTGATTACAGGTTACTCAAGGTTCTCAGGTAGCTCAAGTTGCTCAGGTTTCTTGAATGTGCTGATAGCCGTTAGTGTCATCAGTTCTGATTATTTCTGGAAAATCGCTAGGTCTGATAAGGTTCTAAAGGTTCTGAGGGTTCTGAAGGTTCTCAGGGCTCGTCGAATGTGCCTCTAACCATTCTCGTCATTTCGACCGATCCTGTTTGTGCTTGATGGTATAAATGTATTGAAATGAGATGTGCCCCTGAGTGGAGAAATCTCAGCGGCACTAGCGGTAAGGGCTTGAAGAATCATACCATTACGGCTTATTCAACAAAATGAAGTAGCTCGTTAGAGCTGCCCCCTCTTGTGTTCTCCCCCAAAGGGGGAGATAAATGACGAATGCCATTGCAATTCACTTGTTTTGCATACCAATAATTCTGCCGTTACGGGATATTTCTCATTGCCCTTCTCGCTATTGCTGCGAGATTTTTCCACTCTCCTCCATATCCAGTTTCACAACTACTCAATCACCAAGCGCAAATACGACCGGTCGAAATGACGGATATGGGTAGAGGCACATTCGACGAACCTGAGTAACCTGAGAATCCTGAGTAACCTGAGAATCCTGAGCCACCTGAGAAACCTGAGTTATCTGAGCAACTTTTAACAATAAAAATATAAAAAATCTATTGACATGGGTATAAAAAACACGTATAATACTCCTTGTGAGATTTGTCCGGAAACCACTAGCCCCGGAGGAAGGATGACATCTTGCGGTTCTGTTTTTTATTCAGGAGGAATCATTTATAATGAAAAGCACATTTATGGCCAATGCGGGAAACATTACCCGTAAATGGTATATCGTAGATGCTGAAGGACTGACACTTGGCCGCCTGGCTGCAAGCGTTGCTAAAGTTCTGACCGGCAAAAATAAACCTACCTACACACCGCATGTTGATACAGGTGACAACGTTGTCATCATCAACGCAGATAAAGTCGTTCTGACCGGTAAGAAATTGCTGAAGAAAGAATATTTCCACTACACCGGATACATCGGCGGAGACAGATACCAGAAGGCTGGCGACGCTCTTCGTGAAAAACCGGTATGGGTTGTTGAACACGCTATCCGCGGCATGCTTCCAAAGAACAAGCTTGGCGCTCAGATGTATCGTAAACTTCACGTTTATGCTGGCAGCGAACATCCACATGCTGCTCAGAAACCTGAAGAATTGAAACTCAACATCCGTTAACCAGAAGGGAAGGAAATAAGAAATGGCAGAAGCTACATACTACGGCACAGGCCGCAGAAAAACATCCGTTGCCAGAGTCCGTCTGGTACCGGGACAGGGTAACATTACAATCAATGGTCGCGATCTGAAGGATTACTTCGATCTGGCAACCCTTGAACTGATTATTAAACAGCCACTCGAACTGACTGGCACCACCACCGCATATGACGTTATCGCTAACGTAAGAGGCGGCGGCCGTACAGGTCAGGCTGGCGCTATCCGTCATGGCATCAGCAGAGCTCTCCTCGACGTAGATGGAGATTACAGAAAAGTTCTGAAGAGCGCAGGTCTCCTGACCCGTGATCCAAGAATGAAAGAACGTAAGAAATACGGTCTCAAAAAAGCAAGAAAAGCAAGCCAGTTCTCCAAACGTTAATCTTTGGATTATGGCAAAGAACACTCATGGACATCCATGGGTGTTCTTTTTTTAGTTAGCAGTTAGCAGTTGGCAGTTAGCAGTTAACCGTTAACCGTTAACCGTTAACTGTTAACCGTCAACTGCTAACTTCCTTTATATTGTCCCGTGAAGTATAATATATACATATTATATAAACGGAGGAATACCAATGACTGCCAATGATATTCGTGATGCAATAGACACATTTGCCAGATATGGCGTACCGAAGGAACGGATTTTTAATGAAGTGATGCGTGCCAGATATTTGGACTACGTATTATTTCTAAATCCCACCAATGTACAGTATGGGATTTCTATTGATGATTTATATGAAAATATGAAAAAGACTGCTGATAAGCTGGGGCTCTATGAAGGCGATGCGGATACCTATGCCAAGGTGTATACCTTAGCTCTTCGCGTGGAACCTATGGTCTTTGCGCCAGCGGTACACAAAGCGGCCGAAGAAATCCATGGTCTTTTAAAGGCTGCGGTCAAAAAGGCTAATGAAGCAGGAAATACGATTTTATTCACAGGAGCGGACCATTATTTGCCATTCTTAGACGAAGCGTTCAAAGAATTGGGTGGGAAACGAATTGCCGTAGCAGTGAAAGAAAAAGAATGGAAAGAACGGTTGCAACTGGTATTTCCTCGCGGTCGTGCCATGATGATGGAAGAACTTGCTGGTGATACCGAGCGGTATGACTATATTTTTGATTTTGAAAGTGAAGGTGTATCCCACGGGGAAGCCCTTCGGAAGATTTTAGCCGATACAGGAACTATGGATATGGTTCTTCCCTATGGGGATTTGCAGGCTGACGAAGAATTGGCTGCACAGGCCAGAAAGAAATTGGCTGATACCAGAAAATTGGCTTCCTATTACGATACAGAAATGGAAGGAAAGGAATTTGCCTTCCTTCGCTTTGCTAAGGAAAAGCAGGAACAGGTCACTTTTGGGGAAGCTGGATTTGATGATGGGGAATTCTTCGGTTATGACCAGTTGACGCTTCCGATGGATATGTTTATCGAAGCAGAAGATTGGAACTACGATTTGTATGCCTATAATGGAGATCCTACCATCCAAATGCTTCTATCTGGCAATGTGGTGCAGGTAGAACACACGGTGCATCAGGGATTTACTCCTATTGAAATGAAAAAGCAGGGACCGGGGACCTATCAGGTTCTGCCACAAGAAGCCATTGCTGATTCAGGGATCCGAGAAGACTTACTGACCTCTATTTCTATAGAAACAGAAGGTGAGGCAGCTTTTGTTACCGGTGGCGACTTTGTTTTAACTGTTTTTGAAGGAAAGATTCATACGGCGGTTGTTCCTCAAGGTATGTCACTTCTGGTGGGGGATGGCATCATTGCTTTTCATCCTTCTGGCATGTATAGCACCGAATATTTGAAATTGTACTTGGACGGACAAGTGGGACATCTTTTCCTGGATACCATGAAAGCAGGAGAAACCTATCATCTGACGGCATCTCGCATTCTTCGTATTCCTATGCCCAAAGGGAGCGCAGAACGGATTGAAATGGCTACTCGCCTTTGTCGTGAAACCACATCCTCTTTGGCAGCTGCAGAAGCGGCCTGGAGAAAGGCCAAACGAGATGGCGTGGGGCTTATGATGGGGAAATGATTATTGGTGACTAGTGACTGGTGACTGGTGACTGGTAGCTAGGCCTTAGGGATTAGGCTTTCATAGCGGTATTTGCACTAGCGATTACCCTCTTCCTTTGGAAGGGGGCAGGGGGGATAGCTCGCACTGGCGCTGTAGATGATAGGAGTTACAAAGTCGTGTAGGCGTCCAGAGAAGGTGGCTTTTCTAACAGCTCTTCTTCATCGGCCTATCCCCGGCTCGCAAGCGAGCCTGCCCCTTCCTGAGGAAGGGGCCTTTAGTACCTTGAGAGCCTTAATAAATTTGTATAAAATATGGAGATATATAGTATGAAAATCGTTCTTGCTACCCATAACAAGGGGAAAATCAGAGAGTTTCAGAAAGCATTTCAGGAAATAGGTTGGGACGCAGTGCCGATTTCTGCGGTGAAAGAAGTGCCGGATCCGGAAGAGACTGGGACGACTTTTAAAGAAAATGCATTGCAGAAAGCCCATTATTATGCCAAGGCGATTGGTATGCCCGTTCTTTCTGATGATTCCGGTATTATTGCCGTGGCTTTGGGGGATCGCCCAGGGGTATATTCTGCCCGATATGCCGGTCATCATGGCGATGATGAAGCCAATAACCAGAAACTCATTGCGGATTTGAAACCCTATAGCGGAGACGAACGAAAAGGGTACTATGCTTGCGTGGTGGCCCTGGTTTGGCCAGATGGCAAAGAATTGACCGGCGAAGGCACCTGTGATGGAATTATTCGTGATTTCTACCAGGGAAACGGTGGATTTGGCTATGACCCGTTATTTTATTTGCCACAATTTGGAAAGACCATGGCGGAACTTTCCATGGAAGAAAAGAATCAAATCAGTCATAGGGGACGGGCACTACGGGATTTGCTCTCGAACTTAAAAGTGCGTAGTGAGTAGTGCGGAGTGCGTAGTGGTGGAAGGGGCGCACAAAATTTGGAAGCGCCCCAATACCCCTTTTTATATAGAGGAGCTTGATTATTCATACGCCCGATATGTATCGAATATGTGTAGTGAAATTTTGATATCTAAATGCATAGAAATATGGGCTATACGCTAAATACCTTTGCATTATAGGTTTAAGGTTTATGTTCCGAGTCCATCATCCACAAATGATAGATCTTGAAAACGTCATTGGTTTAAGGTTTAAATACTGATTACCAAACCCTAAACCTTAACCCCTAAACCATTGGGATAAATAAGTTTCAACAAAAGTGAATTAACAAGCAGTCACTAGCTACTTTTCTCTATCTAAAAAATGCATAATAAAAGTAGCTGCTTATACAGAATGAGTATACAAGATATATGAAAGTTTAAAATAATAAGGCTCTATGATATAATGGATGAAGTTCCAATCCATAGAGGAAAAGAACGGAGGTGTGAGTTTACTTCATGAAACGAGGTAAGCTTAAATTACTGGGCTTTAATAATTTGACGAAGACGCTCAGCTTCAATATGTACGACATCTGCTATGCCAGTACAGAACAGGAAAGAAAGAAATACATTGCTTACATTGATGAGGTCTATAGTGCAGAACGGCTGACACAGATTTTGAAACAGGTGGCAGATACCATCGGTGCCAATATTCTGAATATCGCCCAGCAGGACTATGACCCGCAAGGCGCCAGTGTGACCATGCTGATTGCAGAGGAAGAGGTAGAAAAACAGGATGTGGTTTGTCACTTAGATAAGAGCCATATTACGGTTCATACCTATCCGGAAATGCATCCCCAGGATGGCATTTGCACCTTCCGTGCAGACATCGATGTGTCTACTTGCGGGAAGATTTCACCACTCAATGCATTGAATTTCTTACTGAAATCTTTTGATGCCGACATTGTTGTGACAGACTATCGGGTACGAGGATTTACCAGAGATGTGAATGGAAAGAAAATTTTCATCGACCATCGCATCAATTCTATTCAGAACTATATGCAGCCACAACTGCGCCATAAGTATGATATGATTGATGTCAATGTGTACCAGGAAAATATTTTCCATACGAAAATGCTGATTCATAACTTTGAATTAGACAATTATCTCTTTGATATGACAGAAGCAGATTTGGATCCCAAAGAAGCAAAACGAATTCGTCGTTTACTGAAGCAGGAAATGTATGAAATTTTCAATGGCAGAAATATGCCGGCTGTAAAAGACTAGCATAATATAATGAGTAATGAGTAATTAGAAATGAGCAATTATGGAAAGGTGCATCCAATGATAGAGGACCCATCACTTTATAAAAATTCGGCACTTTATGATTTGTGTGCCGTACATTAATTACTCATTTCTAATTACTCATTGCTCATTCATTAATAGGTATATAGTATCAATATCAGGAGGAAACTATGGATACCGCAAAACTCAAAGAAGAAGCATTGGCTTTAAGAAAAGAAAAACATCAGATGATTACCACTGGCCTCAATGCCAGCGTAGAAAACAACCACGACCTGGCTATCGTATACACCCCAGGTGTATCTGCTCCATGTCTGGCTATCAAAGATGACGAAGACCTGTCCCTGGAATACACCTGGAGAGGCAATGTAGTGGCTGTTATTTCCGATGGCACTCGTGTACTTGGTATGGGCGATATCGGCGCCGCTGCTTCCATGCCAGTTATGGAAGGTAAATCCGCTCTGTACAAGAGATTTGGACAGATTGATGCCATTCCGATTACTCTGGACACCAAAGATCCACAGGAATTCATTCACTGCGTAAAACTGTTGGAAAAGAACTTTGCAGGCATCAACCTGGAAGATATTTCCTCTCCGAAATGCTATGACATTGAAGACGAACTGAAGAAAATCATGAATATTCCTGTATTCCACGATGACCAGCACGGCACCGCTATCGCTGCTCTGGCTGCTCTTCTGGGAGCCCTCAAAGTAGTAGGCAAGAAGATTGACGAAATCAAAGTTGTCATGAACGGCGCAGGCGCTGCAGGTACCGCTATTGCTAAACTGCTTCTGGAAGATGGCGTAAAACCAGAAAACATGACCATCCTGAACTCCAAAGGCATTCTCTATGACAATGGCAAGAGAGATAGAGTACAGCAGGAACTGATTAAGAAGACCAACCCAGAAAACAAACAGGGCACCTTCGCTGACGCTGTCAAAGGCGCTGATGTTCTCATCGGCTGCTCCGCTCCGGACGTATTCAACAACGAAGCCATCAAGACCATGGCTGACAAGAGCATTGTATTCGCTATGGCAAACCCAGTACCGGAAATCATGTACGAAGATGCTAAAGAAAAAGGCGTATATGTTTACGGCTCCGGCAGAAGCGATATGCCGAACCAGGTAAACAACTCTTCCGTATTCCCAGGCCTCTTCCGTGGTGCTCTGGACGTACGTGCTCGTCAGATCAATGAAGAAATGAAACTGGCTGCTGCTCACGCACTGGCTGACCTAGCTGCTCAGGGCGAAATGGATGCTGACCATGTAGTGGTAGACGTATTCGACCCGAAGGTTCCGTTCGAAGTTGCCAAAGCTGTAGCCAAAGCAGCTATCGCTTCCGGCGTAGCAAGAGCTACTGAACTTCCAGAAAAATATAGAGACTAATTAGCAATGATGCAATAAAAAAACTGTGCTTCGGCACAGTTTTTTTATTGGGGTTCTGAGGGTTCTGAGGGTTCTGAGGGTTCTGAAGGTTCTGAGGGTTCTGAAGGTTCTGAAGGTTCTGAAGGTTCTGAAGGTTCTGAAGGTTCTCGCTTCGCTCGTACGAGCGGAGCGAGAACCCTAAACCCTAAACCCTAATCCCCAGTCACCAGTCACCAGCGACTAGTCACCTAAATCCCCACGTAGTATAATAAGAAGAATTCATTACAAGAGAAAGGAGAATTTCCATGGGTATACTGGGCGCAGTGACTTCTTATTTCACTAAGAAAAATTTTTCTGACATCACAGAAGAAGAACGACTGGGACAAATTGATATGGGGGCTCGCAAGGTACTTGGTGCTTTGGAAGAAGCGGGTTTTGAAGCCTATGTGGTCGGTGGCTGTATCAGGGATTTGGCTATGGGGATGACGCCCCATGATTGGGACATCACCACATCGGCCCGTCCGCAGGATACGCTTCAGGTTGCCGCTTCCCATGGCTGGAAGGCCATTGATGGCGGTGGTCGGCGGTTTGGCACGGTCATTGTGGTGGTGGGCAAAGAAAACTACGAAGTGACCACCTTCCGCAGTGAAGTATATGGACAGGATGCCCATCGGCCCCAGGAAATTTCTTTTGCTGATACATTGCAGGACGATTTGATGCGCCGGGATTTTACGGTCAATGCCATGGCGGTGGATGGGCAGGGCCGTTTATTTGATTATTTCCAAGGCATGAAGGATATCCAGGCCAAAAAACTTCGTACCGTAGGAAATGCTTTGGAACGGTTTTCTGAAGATGCGCTACGACTGTTCCGGGCTTGCCGTTTTTTAGGACAATTGGATTTCATGGCTGATACTTCCTTGGTAGAAGGGATGGCCAGTGCTTTTGAGCGGGTGAAGGGATTGTCCTTGGAACGGGTGCGGTCCGAAGTGGATCGGCTCATTGTGACGCCTCACGCGGCTAGGGGATTTGATTTGATGGTGCGGACCGGACTTGCGGATTGTTCTTGCCGGATTAAAGAAAATGGAACCTATACGGAAGTGGCTATTTTGCCAGAACTCCATCACCTGGTGGGGCTTCCGCAGCAGAAAGAATTTCATAAATTTGATGGATGGTACCATACCCTGGCTGTGCTGGAAGCGTCGCAGCCTACGTTGGTAAATCGCTGGGCGGCGTTGCTTCATGATGTAGCCAAAGGGCTTCCTGGCGTGCGGGCCGTGCGAAATGGAAAGCTTACCGATTATGGACATGATAAAGTGGGAGCCCATATGGCAGCCGATATGATGAAACGGTGGCGTCGGCCGGCCGATTTTTCCCATTCTGTGGTATGGCTGGTGGAAAATCATATGCGGTTTCATTTCTTTGCCAATTCTCCCGATGCGGATGTCAAGAAATGGATTCGCCAGATGGCACGGGACAAAGTATTTCCTTCCAGCCAGGCCATGAAAGAAGCCATCTTGGAAATGACTGATTTGGGGAAGGCGGATATCATCGGCTGCGGTCGTCCTTTATCTGCCACAGAAGGCCATGAGGCTTTTGGCCGCTATATGGCTGATTTGGCTTTGGCTATGCCGGTCACCACGAAAGAACTCCACTATGATAAGGAAGTGCCTGCTATATTGGCGCCGCAGGTGGCAGAAGGAATGAATAATTTACTTCTTCGTGTACAGAGTGGAAATCTACCCAATGAAGAGGGGGCCATCCATGAAGCGGCCTTGCGGTATAAGAGGAGAAGAGAATCATGAAGAGAAGAAATCCTCGAGTGGTACTGCATCAGCGAGGGTTTGTGGTGCTGAAGGGAATCGTAGTCATCGTGGCGCTTCTCTGTATGCGACTGTTTTATGTACAGATTATAGAAGGTTCCCAATATAAAGAAATGGCACTGAACCAGACCGAAGGGGCCCAGACGCTGTATTCGCCGCGAGGGACCATTTATGATCGAAATGGCAAGGAAATGGCTTTTTCCATTATGGTGAAATCCCTCTATGCAGACCCTGGATCTATGAACGTGGCACCGGAAGAAGCCGCGAAGGCGCTGGCACCACTATTGCATAAAAAAGAAAGTGAACTTCGGGAATGTATGTCCCGAGATACACGATTCGTGTGGCTGGAACGTACCATGGACCCAGAAGATTATGAGAAAGTCCAGAGCTTGATACAAGAGAAGAAATGGAAAGGCTTTGCCTTTATAGAAGAGAGCCGGCGATTTTATCCCAATGGTCCCATGGCGGCCAATGTGCTTGGCTTCGTGGGCATCGATGATAAAGGGCTCGATGGGCTGGAAATGTCTTTGGATTCCCTCATTCGCGGCAGCCAAGAACGACAAACTATTTTGACTGATGCCAGAGGCCATCCGATTTTGAAATCTGCTTTGGCACCTTTTAAGGCAGAAAAGGAAAAGTCGGTGTACCTCACCATTGACCAGAACATCCAGTTTTATGCGGAACGTGCGTTGGACCGGGCTATGGCCAATACCCATGCCAGTGGTGGAATTATTATTGTCATGGACCCGAAGACTGGGGATATTCTGGCTTTAGGAAATAGGCCGTCCTATGACCCAAATCATTTTGAGAAGGCGGATGAAATACAATTTAAAAATAGAGCCGTGGTGGATATTTACGAACCGGGCTCTACCTTTAAGCCCATCGTAGCGGCCACCGCTCTTTCAGCCGGCACCTATGATACCCAGCGTGTCTGGCATGACCCAGGGACGGTGTGGGCGTCTGGCCATGAAATCAAAAACTGGAACGAAGAATCCTACGGCGATGTGCGTTTGGTGGATATTATCAAATGGTCCATCAATACCGGCTTTGCCCATGTGGGACTTTTGACTGGCGGAGATACCCTGACAGAATATGCGAAGAAATTCGGCTTCGGGAAACCGACCGGCATCGAACTTCCAGGTGAAGGGGCGGGACTCCTTTTTGATCCAAAAGAAATGCGGTCTATCGATGTGGCTACCATGTCTATTGGACAGGGCATCGCCGTCACACCGCTGCAAATGGTGCAAGCCTACAGTGCCATCGCCAATGGGGGAAAAATGGTGAAACCCCATATCATTGCGGCCATCAAAGAACCGGACGGTAGTGATTATCGCGTCACCAAACGAGAAGAAAGTGGCGAACCGATCAATCAAAAAGTGGCCGATGAAGTAAAAGATATGATGGAAAAAGAAGTCTCCGAAGGGGGCGGCAGCAATGCCCGAATTCCTGGCTACCATATGGCGGGGAAAACCGGTACAGCCCAGAAAATTGATGCGGAACACGGAGGGTACCTCAAAAATCAGCATATCGCTTCCTTCTGCGGCTTTGGTCCCACAGAAGACCCGAAAGCCATTTGTCTTGTGGTCCTGGATACGCCGAGAGGTTCCTACTACGGCGGTCAGGTGGCTGCGCCAGTTTTCAAAGAAGCCATGACTCAAATCATGCGCTACTTAGGCGTCCCCACTTTGGAAGATAAGGAAAACCATGCCACCCCGGTCAGCAAGGATATAGAAACGTATAAACCGAAACTGCCTGGAGAAAATGAAAAAGAATTTTACCTCCCCAGCTTCACCGGCTGGTCCCTTCGTGATGTAGGAGAATGGCTCACCAAAGCCGGCCTGGGCTTCCAACCGGAAGGCAGCGGCTTTGCAGATAAACAGACCCCTGGCATCGGTGCCAAAGTGAGAAAAGGAGAGACGGTGAGGGTGCACTTTTCCGAATGAGGATATCTGGCATTTAAATGGATTGGTGTGAAGCTTATTATTCTACAGGAAATGGGAAGTGTCATTTTCATTCAAATCGTTTCGTAAAAGGTTATTTATTCTGCTGATGACAGAAATGTAACAAAGAGAAATACCGCTACTGTCAAGGTTATAGAAGGTTATTTATTCTGCTGATGACAGAAGAGTAACAAAGAGAAATACCGCTACTATCAAGGTTATAGAAGGTTATTACACCAGAGGTTGTAACCTTTTATAACCTTGATGGTAGCGGTATTTTCATATAGATGTTAGGGTCGTAGGACATCGTTTTCTTCAAGACATGCTATTATTAAGAAAAGCGGTATTTTTTGTACCGTCATTTCGACCGGTCGTATTCGTGCTTGATGAAATATAACCATATGAAACTGGATGTGTAGGAGAGTGGAGAAATCTTGCAGCACTAGCGACAAGGGCTTTCTAATTCAAGTCATAACGGTGAGACTATATTTCGAGCAAGGCAAGAAAAGTAGCTCTAGCGAGCTGCCTTGATATGTGTCATCAAGCTCTTTCCGCTGGTGCTGAGAGATTTCTCCACTCAGGGATCCAAATCTATTTATTCCTTCTCTTCCATTTCGTACAAATACGATCGGTCGAAATGACACTACGATGAAATCTTTTGTGTCAATTGATTCCAGAAGAGTAGCAAAGAGAACTACCGCTACCATCAAGGTTATAAAAGGTTATGAATTTATTTCCATAACCCTTTATAACCTAGATGGTAGCGGCGTTTTTCGTTGTTAGAAAGAATATATCTGTAGAATAATAACCTATTAACCAAAAGTATAAAAGGTCAGTGCCACAGAGGAAATTAGCAGCATAATAACCCTTTCGCAAAAGGTTATTACACCAGAGGACGTAACCTTTTATAACCTTGATAGTAGCGGTATTTTTCTTTGTTAGAAAGAAGAGGTCTGTAGAATAATAACCTTTTACTAAAACGTATGAAACTCTAGTATCACAAAAGAAATTAGCGAAAGTATAACCTTTAGACAAGCCGTATGAAAAGAAAGTGACACGGTAGAAATCACCAAAATAATACCCTTTTGCCAAAGAAAGTGTCACAAGTGAAATCATCTCTATGATATAATACATACATAATTCTGTTTCTTTTACGGAAGACAGGAAGTGGGCTACCATTTACACTGGATCCGTCATTTTGAAAGGAGATCAGAGATGTTAAGTGATATTGAAATTGCACAGAAAGCAGAAATGAAACCAATCGAAGAAATTGGGGCACAGATTGGGATTCCTGCAGAAGACCTGGAAAATTATGGTCATTACAAAGCCAAAGTTTCTTTGAAACTCACCAATGAATTGGCCAATAAGCCGCAGGGCAAGCTGATTCTGGTGACAGCTATTTCTCCAACACCGGCTGGGGAAGGGAAAACAACCACCACCGTAGGTCTGGGACAGGCTCTGGCGCAGATGGGTAAAAAGACCATGATTTGTCTCCGTGAACCATCTCTGGGACCTTGCATGGGCATCAAAGGTGGTGCTGCTGGCGGCGGCTATTCTCAGGTTGTCCCGATGGAAGATATCAACCTCCATTTCACCGGTGATATGCATGCCATTACAGCAGCCCACAATCTTTTGGCTGCTATGGTAGATAACCATATCCAGCAGGGCAATGTACTTGGCATCGATCCTCGCCGTGTGGTATGGAATCGCGTCATGGATATGAATGACCGTGTACTTCGTCACATCGTCGTAGGCTTGGGGGGCCATCCCAATGGTGTACCGAGAGAAAGTGGTTTCGATATCACCGTAGCGTCCGAAGTCATGGCTATCCTTTGCCTGTCTAGCTCCATCCGGGATATGAAAGAACGGTTTGCTAAGATTATCGTAGGCTACACCTATGACAACCAGCCTGTCACTGCCGGCGACATCCATGCGGAAGGCGCTATGGCCGCTCTTATGAAAGATGCACTGAAACCGAATCTGGTACAGACCCTGGAACACGTACCGGCATTCATTCATGGCGGCCCATTTGCCAATATTGCTCACGGCTGTAACTCCGTTCTGGCGACCAAGACAGCACTGCACCTGGCTGACTATGTAGTGACTGAAGCTGGTTTCGGCGCTGACTTGGGGGCAGAAAAATTCCTGGACATCAAGTGCCGTTTCGCTGGTCTGAAACCGGATGCAGCTGTACTGGTGGCAACCATTCGTGCACTGAAAATGAATGGCGGCAAAGCAAAGAACGAACTGACCGAATCCGATCCGGAAGCAGTCAAGAGAGGACTGCCGAACCTGATGCGCCATATTTCCAACTTGAAGAAATTTGGACTTCCGGTCGTTGTGGCTCTGAACATGTTCCCTGCTGACACCGCGGAAGAAAAGAAAGTCATTGAAGATGCTTGTCAGGAAGCTGGCGTAGAAGTGGCTGAATCCACAGTTTTCGTCAATGGCGGCAAAGGTGGTCTGGAACTGGGCGAAAAAGTACTGGCTGCTATCGACAAAGGTTCCGATTACCATACCCTCTATGACCTCAACCTGTCTTTGAAAGAAAAGATTGAAACCATTGCCAAAGAAATTTATGGTGCAGCCGATGTAGCCTATGATCCAGCTGCTGATAAAGAACTGAAACATATTGAAGAAATGGGATTTGCAGGGGTTCCGGTCTGCATTGCTAAGACACCGGCTTCCTTCAGCGATGATCCCACCAAACTGGGTGCACCTTCTGGATTTACTCTCCACGTCAGAGAAGCACGCATTGCCGCTGGCGCAGGATTTGTTGTCATCTTGACCGGCAAAGTCATGACCATGCCTGGCCTTCCGAAACGTCCGGCTGCTGAACGTATCGATGTAGATGATGACGGAAATATTACGGGACTCTTCTGATATGGCACTCATTTTAGATGGAAAAGAAACCGCTGCTTCTTTGAAAAAAGAACTAGCAGCCCGTTTGGAGGCTCTTAGAAATAAAGATTATGCACCGAAGCTGGCTATCATTTTGGCTGGCAGCAGCAAACCGTCGGCCATGTATGCTTCTTTTATGCAGAAAGTGGCCAAAGGCTATGGCATCGAAGCGGAAATTTTCCGCGAATCCGATGATGTCACAGAAGAAGAACTGGGCAACTTGGTAACCGACCTGAGCAATGATAAAGAAATCACAGGGATTCTGATGATGATGCCTCTTCCGAAAGGAATCAGCGAAGAAAAAATTATTGCTCTCATGAATCCTGACAAAGATGTGGATGGACTGACGGAAACCAATGCAGGCCGTCTCTTTGCTGGAAAAGCAGGACTCTTCGGCTGTACACCTAGAGCAGTTATGGCTATTCTGGATTACTATCACATTCCATTGGATGGAAAAAAGGCAGTGGTCATTGGCCGAAGCAACGTGATCGGGAAACCTGTTTCTATCATGCTTCTCAATAAAAATGCCACCGTAACCATTTGCCACTCCCATACCCAGAATCTGGCAGAAATGACCAAAGAAGCAGACATTCTGGTGGCCGCTGTCGGTCATCCGAACTGTGTCACCGCTGACATGGTGAAACCAGGAGCCACTGTCATTGACGTAGGCATCAACCGGGTAGAAGGAAAAACCGTAGGCGATGTAGACTACGACGCTGTTCTCGAAGTGGCTGGTGCCATTACGCCTGTACCGGGCGGTGTAGGTAGCGTGACCACCACCATGGTGATTGAAAATATCATCGCCGCTGGGGAAAAGGCAGTAGCTGGTAACTAGTCAAGTGTCATTTATTCACTTATGTAGAAAAGTGCGTAGTGAGTAGTGCGGAGTGCGTAGTGGTGGAAGGGGCGCACAATTCATAAAGCGCCCCAATACACCAATGCTGTTAAGTTAAGCAAGATATGCGATGATTTCTGATGATGCAAAGGTTACTCAGGTTTCTCAGGTTACTTAGGTTGCTCACGTTTCTCGAATGAGCTAATAACGCTAACGTCTATCGGCACATTCGGAGAACCTGAGCAACCTGAGAACCCTTAGAAACTTGAGCAACTTGTCATCACTAGCGGAATCATGTCTACTAATGCAAATCCTTAACTTAACAGTATTACACAATTAGATTATTTTGTGCATTATGGATGCATGAATCACTATGAATTGGCAAAAAAGGATTTCAGAGTTATGCATTTGGACTCTGAAATCCTTTTTTGTTGCTTGAAGGGATATTTGGGCGATGGTACAATGAATTTGTATAAAATTGTTTTTAGGATTGGAAACGTCTGGAAAAATCCGAAAAGGTTACAGGTTGCTTAAGTTTCTTAGGTTGCTTGGGTTCTTCCAATGTGCCACTATTCGTAACCGTCATTTCGACCGGTCGTATTTGTACTTGGTGGTACAGGTGCATTGAAATGAGATGCGCCCCTGAGTGGAGAAATCTTAACAGCATTAGCGGTAAGGGCTTAAGGAAACATGTCATTACGACTCGCTTTACGTGATGACACTAACGTTTATAGGCACATTCGACGAACCTGAGCAACTTGAGCAACTTGAGCAACTTGAGTAACCTACGCAACCTATATTTCAAAGGAGTAACATATGGAACCAAATGTTGTCACTAAAGTGGTGACCGATGAATTGTCTATCACTGCTCGGGTGATGAATGGCATCAAAGAGTTTGCCATGACTCGTGGCATTGATTTTGTGGAAGCCATTATTATTTTTATTGTGGGCTACATCCTTTGTCGGTATATCCGGCGGGCGGTGGATCATATCTTGACCAAGAGCAACATCGACCCTTCGGCCAAAACCTTCATTGAAGAAATCATCTTTTTCTTCTGCCTGGCTATTGTAGCTATCGTCGCTTTAGGAACCGCGGGCATTGGCAATGGTACGCTGGCTGCTGCATTCGGTGGTATTGGTTTGGCCATCGGCTTGGGCTTAAAGGATAATATTGGCAATGTGGCTTCTGGGATTTTCATTTTGATTTTCCGTCCCTTCCAAGTGGGAGATTACATCCAGGTGGATGCCAACCAAGGGACGGTAACGGACATCAGCATCATGTACACCATGCTTTCCACTTTGGGCAACCAGCGGATTGTGATACCGAATTCCTCTTTGACTAGTAAAGTCATCAAAAACTTTTCTGCCAATGATATCCGCAACGTAGAAATGACCCTCGATGTGGGCTATGATACCAATCTGTCCCAGTGCGTGGCCCTTCTGAAACAACTTTTCACCGATGACCCCTATGTGGTGGATAAAGAAAAATTGGTGGTCTATGTGAGCGGGATGGCTGATTCCTCCATTCGTATTTACGTCCGTGCCTCCGTGGACCGGACCAAGTATTTTGAAGCGCAGAATGAACTGTATATCAAAGTGAAAGAAGCCTTCGATAAAGCGGGCATCGATATTCCCTATCCACAACTGGTGGTACATAAAGGCAATTAGGAATTAGGAATGAGGAATTAGGAATGGTGGCGGTGCCTAGCGCATAAGGTTAGCCCTTTGGGCGGGTTATACTCTGACATATGGCTAGTGTCATTTGAGCAGATACCAAAAGTGACAAGGTTATAAAAGGTTATGGTAATATCGTTTTTACATAACCCTTTATAACCCTTTGACTTTTTGTTTCAGCTGATTGTTAGAAATAAGAAGTTTGATAAGTTATAACCTGCCCGAAGGGCTAACCTTTTTAATTCCTTCTATTTGACACCGTCATTGTCTCATGCTATAATCCGAATTAATAACAAAAGCCTTTGATCAGGAAGAGTAGGATAGAAGTGCTGTTTCAGGGAGCCGGCGGATAGTGAAAGTCCGGTGCAGTGATCTATGTGAATGGGCCTGTGAGGTGCCTTCTGAGCCAAGTTGGGGTAGGATGAGCCGGAGATCTGCCGTTATAGATACGAGTTGGGTCATATGACCAACTAGGGTGGTACCGCGGAAATAGAGTCCTTTCGTCCCTTTGCTTTATGCAGAGTGGATGAAAGGATTTTTTGTTGTAGTATACAGTTAACTGTTAACCAGTAAATAAGGAGGAATCAGGGATGGAGCAAGTGAAAGATGTATCCAAGCTAGTCTTTATCAAAGCGAGAGGGGGACGTTTCCGCTGGCTGACTATTTCTACATTGATGCTGGCCATCGGCATGCTGCTGCACCTGGTTTCCCCATCGGTGGCAGGGTTCACACCGAACTGGATGATTGCCACTTACGTGGTAGCCATTCTTCTTACCAAGCCGACCTATAAGCAGTGTCTCGGTATTTGCATGGTAGCCGCACTGATGGAAGTTTTCACCAGTAAATCCGCTTTTCCTTACGGTGATTTTGCTTCTGAATTTTTCGGCGCTTATGTGGCAGGTTTCTTTGCCCATGCGGTGCCGCCCATTAAAATCGGAAAATTTTCTCTTCGCCCCGCCATTGCTGGTTTTGTGACCACCTTGGTATCTGGATTTACTTTTGTTTCCATTTTGACCTTGGTCATGGGGATTCCTATGAAAGTGTATCTCTATGGCATGCTTCCTATGGTTTTCTTCATTGGTATTGGCAATGGCATCATCACACCATTCCTATATTTCCCCGCTCTTCGGTTGTTCAAATCTATGCACTACATGGCAGAATCCGATGTGGAAGATAGTGACCATAGCACCTATGATTTGAAGCAGTCCCAAGAAGGCGTTATCAGTGTGGAGCACCTGACCTATACCTATCCATTTTCTACTGCCCCTGCTTTGAAGGATGTATCCTTGGCAGCAGAGAAGGGCGATTTCCTTGTCATCACTGGACCCAATGGTGCAGGCAAAACTAGTCTCCTCATGTCCATGGCAGGTGCCATTCCGCATTACTATGGGGGCACCATGGAAGGTATGGTATTTACAGACGGAAAAGCAGTGACCCAGCATACCATCGCTGACTTGGCATCGTCTATCGGCGTCATTCTTTCGGATTACAAAGCCCAGATTGTCACCATGACGGTAGGCGAAGAAATGGCATTTACTTTGGAAAATCATGGATTTCCGCCGGATGAAATTCGCCGTCGTTCCAAAGAAGCACTGGCGAAGGTTCACCTGGATGGATTGGAAGAAAGAAAAGTATCTACCCTGTCCGGCGGCCAGTGCCAGCGTCTGGTGACTGCAGCAGTGCTGGCAGAAGAACCGCAGGTATTGATTTTCGATGAACCGACGTCCGCTTTGGATCCAGAAGGAATTCGTGAATTTTATGAAATGGTGGGAGAGCTGAACCAGAAAGAAGGCCTCACGGTCATCGTAGCAGAACATCATTTGGAAGCGGCACTTCCCTATGCGACGAAATTTGTTCTCATGAACCAGGGAGAAATCATCAGTCAGGGCACACCAGAAAAAGTCATGCGGTACATGTATGATGAAAATGTATACCAGGAAGCCATTCCAGATATGTACAAAGCCCAGCTGGAACTGGAATCGGTAGGCATTTCTTTTGATACCCCGTTTTTAAATATCACAGACGCTGAGAAATCGGTGGTTCGTTCTTTTGAAGAAGGAGGCAGAGACCATGCTTGAATTATTTCATGTCACATTCCGTTATGGAAAAAATCTGCCTATTGTACTAGATGATATTTCCTTGGCCTTTGACAAACGGGAATGTATCGCTGTGACGGGACGTAATGGCAGCGGCAAAACCACGGTGACTCGCCTGTTGACTGGACTGGAAAAGCCCACCGAAGGGACCGTTCGCTATGATGGCACCGATGTGACCAAAGAAGAACCGTCTGATAGAAGTCGGTTCATTGGTTACGTATTTCAACAGCCGGATCGGCAAATGTTCATGTCCACCGTGCGAGAAGAAATCGCTTTCGGTCCTTACCAGCAGGGCATGCGAGGCGTAGAACTGGATGAAGCGGTGGAACAGGCTATGAAAGATACAGATACCACCGGCTTGGCGGACCAGTATCCACGAATTCTCTCCCGTGGCGACCAGCAGCGAGTGGCTATCGCATCGGCATTGGCTATGAAAACAGAATACCTGGTACTGGACGAACCCACCAGCGGGCAAGATGGAAGAGAAAAACAGCGCCTCATGGACTTGATGGAAAAGTTGAAAGAAAAAGGGATCACCATCATTCTGGTTACCCATGATATGGACATCGTAGCGAAAAATTGTGACCGCGTCATCGTCATTGCCAATCATCAAGTGGCGTTTGATGGGAAACCGGAAGAATTATTCTCCGCCGCCAACCGGCCTGAAGATTGGGGCCTGGCGTATCCACCGTCAGTTTTGCTGGGAAGAAAACTTCCTGGTAGTCCCTATTGCAAAGATATGAATGCCTTTTGCCGTGCGGTGTACCAACTGAAAGGAGGGGTCATCGAATGAGAAATCTAGTGCCGTTGACAAAAATTCTGCTCACCTTTGGGACCGCTGTATGGGCCATTGTGCTGCAGAAACCAGAAAGTTTGGGTTACCTCTGCCTGCTGGAACTGCTCATTTTGGCCGCCTCCAGTGAACTTTTGAAAAATATCAAAGCCCTGGTGATGCTTGTTATTTTTGCTGCCTTCCTGGGATTGGTGGAATACATCGGCGGTGGCAGCCAAGAAGAATGTATCGTGGCAGCCCTTCGTATGCTGGGCATGACCATCATCTTCATCTACCTGTTGATGACCGTGAAACTGCAGGACCTGACCGCCTCCATGGTGCGGCAGCTGAAAGTGCCCTATGAATACGCCTTCATGTTCACCGCAGGACTTCGATTCATTCCGGACTTCATTGAAGAAAATAAAGCCGTCGCAGAAGCCCAGGCTTGCCGCGGATTGGCGGTGAAAGGCAACTTCTTCAAACAAGTGAAACGGTACATGTCCATCGTTCGACCACTGATGCTTCGCTCCCTGGGCCGCAGTGAAGTGATGGCCCTTTCGTTAGAACTTCGTGGCTTCGGTGGCTCCCAGCGTACCTTCATGGAAAGTGTGGCACCGAAAGGAAAAGATTTCCTTATCATGGCTGTGACCTTCCTCATTACCGTGGCTGTGATTTTTGGTAGAGTGAAATATGGGATGTAAGTTGGTTGGAAGTTAACGGTTAGCAGTTAACAGTTAACCGATAACTACTGGTGAGAATCCTACTAAAATAAAAACGTCGAGAGTTGAAAAAGATTCTCGACGTTTTTTATTTGTGACTTTCTGGTGATATGGGTATAATGAAAGAAAATTGAACTTTCATTGTTGTTAATTGGGGTTCAAACAACCAACAACAAACAACTAATAACCTATAATAAGGAGAACACAATGACAATGACATCTTATATCTTGATCTGCCTCACTATAGTGGTAGCTTTTATTTTGGTACGTTATGGCTCTCAGTGGATTGATAGGTTATACGAAAAAAGAAAAGATATACTTACCTTTCCGGATGCCATTGAAAAAAGAAGGAAATATAGGAAATCTCTTTTGGGCATTTTGTTCACAGGAAGTGGTCTATGGCTTTCGCTCCATGTGTCCATGCCAGACATCCTATTTCTTCTATACGCTACGGCATTGTTACTTCTGATGACTATGACAGACTTTGAACAATATTGTCTCTTTGATGACATGATGATTCCCTTTGCCTTAGGGGGCGTCATTTGGTGCATGGTATTTCCTGAAACAGCCATCAATCACGGTATCGCAGTCTTGGCGGGGGGCGGCGTTTTCTTCCTATTAGCGGTGCTTTCCGGCGGTGCGTTAGGTGGGGGAGATGTGAAACTGGTGGCGGCTTTAGGTCTCTGGCTAGGAACGGAGCAGCTCCTCACCGTGGTCTGCCTGGGTATGGTCTTTGGTGGTGTAGTGGCAGGCATTCTGCTTCTTTTGAAAAAGAAAAAAAGAAAAAGCGCCTTCGCCTATGGTCCGTATTTTGCACTGACCACAGTGGCACTTTTTCTGCTTCATGGGCAAGGTTATTAAGTTAAGCGAAACATAGGGGCGATTTCTTTTGAGGCAAAGTTTCTCAGGTTGCTCAGGGTTCTTAAGTTTCTCAGGTTCCCCGAATGAGATGATAACACTAGCAATTATTAGCTTATTCAAGAAACGTGAGCAATCTTAGCGTCTCGAGAAATCTTTGTATCAGTAGGAATCATCTCGTGTTTTGCGTATCTTAACAACATTGTTCTACGAGGGATTATGATGAAATGAAAGCTTTTGCAATAGTTGGAAAAGTTTCATTTAGTGTATCTCTTCACGAAGCTTTTTTAGTTTTTCGGTAGGAAGATGGGTATAAGAAGAAATAAATTCTATAGACAAGCCATCATGAAGCATAGCTTTTGCAATATTGGTAGCAGTTGTAGTAGCGGTTATAGCAGCGGTTTCGGCAGCTACTTGCCGTTTCATCCGTTCCCTTTCCATAGCTAATGTCATATATTCTCGCCTCGTTTCATCATGTCTTTTCACGTGAATCAATTCATTATCAATCTGTTTTACAAAAGGTCCTTCTGCAGTTTTCCCATCTACATACCGCAAGAAAGCAGCAATATCGGGATCAATGGAATCTGTATTTCCTTTACAATTCAAAAATAATTTGGTGGTCTGGTCACCTAGTTCCAAACCCTCTTGTTCGATACATCGATTTCGGAAGGTATACATGGGCAGTCCTTGGTGGAATGGGTCAAAGGTACAGATAAAGATAATGAATGTTGGCTTCAATTTTTCGTACATATGTCCTTTTTCCAGCAAATCCATATCAATGGACCCTTGATAATAGCGAGTACGTTTTGCCAATGCACCGTCATGACCGTCGGTACATTGCATTTCTATATCAAACACACGACCGGTTTCATCTTCCATGTAGACATCCAAACGGATACTTTTTCGGTCATAGCGAGATCCCATGGCCTTTTCTGTTTCAGGAAAAGAAATATCTTTGATTTTGATTTGGAGAATCAGCTCAATGAGATGTTTACAGATTCGCTTATTTTGCATGACCTTTTGAAATAGGAAATTATCCTGAATGGTCAACTCTTCCCAAGTCTTGATTCGATACATGGCACCACCCGCCTTTCCTATTCGTATTATAGCAAAAAAAGAAAGAGAAATCGAGAATACTGATTTTATAATTTGGCACTGGTAACGTATAATAAAATGCAATGAAACTTATCGTATCATAATGAAATGATAAATGAGGAGTCGCTATGAAACTTACTGAGAAAAAGAAATTGTACCTTACCTACTTTGGCATATTTGCTGTGATATTTATCCTAAATTGTTTGACCCATCGCTCTATTGGTGATGATTACCTTTACTCCTTTATGTGGGAAGGACACTCCATGTATGAACCTCTTTCTGAAAATGCACGGCGGATCAGTAGCTTTTCAGACATTGCGGTTTCTACCTATTCTTATTTCATGACCTGGGGAGGACGCATCGTGGCCCAAGCGTTGGCTATGTTCTTTTTGTGGATGCCAAGGATGGTATTCAATGTAGCGGTTTCCTTAACTACCGTACTCCTGGTTCTATGCATTCAATGGATTGCCCGGGGCGGGAAAATCACCCTGGACCTATCCGCCAAAGAAGCAGCTCTTATTTTTTTCTGTCTCTGGGCCTTTCATGCCAACTTCGTAGGGGTCTTTATCTGGACAGACGGTTCTTGCAACTATCTCTTTCCTATGGTGTGCTTACTCCTTTTCTTACTCCCTTATATTCGGCATTATATGAGTGATGGGAAACAGGTAGAAAAGAAATGGCTTAATTGGGGCATGTTTCCCTTGGGGCTATTGGCAGGAAATTCAAACGAGAACACCATTTGCTGGATTGGCCTTTTTGGATTCTTCTACATTTTGCATGCTTATCGGAAAGGAAACGGGAAACTGTGGATGCTGACTGGTTTTCTGGGGCTTACCATTGGTTATGTTCTCCTCATGTTAGCACCGGGAAATTTCTTGCGAATTGTGGATAGCGGGGAGACATTACATAACTTTCAACTTACTCAAAAGAAATGGCTAATCATTTGGTTTAATACATCATTACAGGCGGTGCTTTGGTTCTATTTATGGAAAACATTTCGGCAGAGAAGGGGTTTGCGAAAGGTAGAAAAATGGAGAAAATACAAAAATTTTCTATTATGGTTTGCTGTGAATAGTTGTCTTTTCAATCTGATTATGCTCTTTTCACCAGAGTTCCCTAATCGAAGCTTATTTCCGGGGCTCATTTTTGCTATTACTGCCGTGTTTATAGCTGCACAAGTAGCAAGAAAAGGGAAAATCAATATACTAAGAGGATTCATCAGATTTAACTATGCATTGGCTATGGTGTATTTTGCCTTTACTTTTTCCATGACTACGTGGTGGTTCATACAACAATACCAATATGAAGAAACTGTGTTGCAACTGGTAGAAGAATATAAAGGAAAAAATGAAGTATTGATTATTTCTCAAACTCCACCAAATGATTCTTTACAATGGACGTATTTGACTGGATTACATCGATTTGGTTATGGGCTTTCTGAAAATGAAGGGAATTGGAGAAATGTGGCATTTGCTCGCTTTTACGATTTAAAAGGTGTGAAACTAACTAAAGCGGCTAGTTAAATAGATAGGAAAAATAGCATGGTCAATCAATTAAAAGTTATCTCAAAAATGATAGGAATGGTCGCATTGGCAGCCGGGACAGGTTTTCTTCTTTTATGTGTTATATATGTCTTACCTGCCGAAGGGCGTGTATTTCAAAATGCACAAGCCTCTGCTAAAGTCTTTGAAAAAGAAGGAGAACCATTTTCTTGGGCAGACGGAAATATGAGTGGAATGTTGGATAATGGTACTGATTCTATCATGCTTCGTAGAGCTATATTTCCAGGGACAGGAAATGTATTTGAAGATGCACTACAAAATCCAGGATATACCTATACAGATCCCTACTTAATGACAATTGTAAGTAAGGTGCTGAATCAAGAAACAGAAGGGAGGAGCATATACAACTATGGCCGTTATTGGCATGGGTATTTGCTATACCTCAAGCCACTACTTTTTTTGGGGACCATGGGTCAAATTCGTATGTTGAATGGCATGGTTCAGCTTTTGCTGGCATTTTATGTGCTTCTTTTAATGGGCGAAAAGTTAGGAAAAAAGGTACAGTGGGCATTTTTATTTACCTATTTACTATTGAATCCGATTTCCTTAGCCATGTCGCTCCAGTATTCTTCTATGTACTATATTATGATGCTTTCTTGTGTATTTTTTTTACATAAAGGTGATGGATTATTAGAAAATGTTAGATATATGTATGCATTTACGGCTATCGGAATTGTAACTGCCTTTTTTGATTTCTTAACATATCCACTGGTATCGTATGGGATTCCGATGACAGTATTTCTTCTATGGCTCGATCGGAAGGGAAAATTACAGAAAAAATGGAGTGGTGTAATTCTAGCGATACGAAGCGGGTTGGCATGGGGATTTGGCTATGGAGGAATGTTTTTATCTAAATGGCTGCTGTTATGGTATTTTATTGGACAGGATGCTTTTCAACAAGCTATGACGCAGATTGCTTATCGGATGTCTGATTCTGTAAGAGTAACGGAAGCTATTTTAGATGGTGCGTTATCCTGCTCTGTAAAAGAAGCTATTTCTTTAAATTTACTTGTGATATTGCAAAATCCGATAAGTTGGCTATTATTGACTATTTTGATAATTGAAACAGTAAAAAAGTCCTTGAAGGCCAAAAAGAGTGGAAAAGAAAAGGTGGCATTAAAAAATGCATTGGGAATCATAGCTCTTTCGCCTTTTGTATGGTATATGGTGTTTACCAATCATTCCTATGTACATTTCTGGTTTACTTATCGGGATCTGACTATTTTTATTTTTTCCTTGAGCTGCTATTTTATCACCAAGTGGCAGGAATATGATACGAAGTGAATTTTCCAAAATTATTTTTAGGAAAAACGTGTAAAACTGATAGTTTTACCGATTCTATTACCAGAAGGAAACATTGAAATACACTTTGCAAGACGTATAAAGTAGATATTTCCTTCGACAGTACTTATCGGAAAGGAAAAATAAGACTTCCTTCGCGAACCGAAACTTTTGAAACGACCTGTGGGCTTCTTTAAATTTAATCCATGGAGAAGAAGAGCACGGGAAGGAGCAGAAGGGACGGTAGATATCCGAAGTTTTATTTCTACTTTCCCTTGTCAGACCGGCCGGATGACAAGCAGGTACATTGGTGACTGGTAGACTAGTGACTGGTGATTGGAAAAATCATCTAGTCACGAGTCACCAAAAAAACAAAATAGGCATAGTGACCGCTTTTTATAAGCACTTGCTATACGAGACTCTCTTGGACACCGTAGCACGAAGTTTAGCCAAATTTTTCGACATGAACTGTGCAAGTTCTGCTGAAGAACTTGCAAGGATGGATAAGTAAGGCGCCTAGCCTGCCCATTAAGGCGCTTTCCTTTTGTATCCATCCCGAGAAATGTGCTGGTGCCAGATTCCATAGCTTCTCCAGATAGAAGTCAAAAACGAAGCGGGAGCTGTGCCTTTTTGTAGTGTTGTAAAGGCAGTGAGATGTGAGAAATGGTATTAGTCCCATACCGGATTATCGTACCGTTAGTGAAGTATACCGCTAGAGCTGCCCCCTCAGCCTTCGGCAGCTCCCCCGACAGGGGAGCCGAGATGGCGGTGTAAACTTACTTAGCGTCGCATTTTATTTTGAATGGGATTCGGGATTAGTGGCTAGGGATTAGGGAACTGATGTGGCTCTAGCCATACGCGTCTACGCGTCATTTCGACCGGTCATATTTGTGCGAGATGGAGAAGATATAAAAAGATTTGGATCCCTGAGTGGAGAAATCTCGCAGCACCAGCGGAAAGGGCTAGATGACACATATCATGGCAGCTCGCTAGAGCTGCTTTTCCTGCTTCGCTCAAAAGATCGTCTTATTCGCTCAAAAGATTGTCTTACTGTTATGATTTGAATCAGAAAGCCCTTACCGCTATTGCGTTGAGTCCTTCGACTACGCTCAGGATGACGAAATCTCTTCTACACATCCAGTTTCATAGTGATAAAAAATCTTGCGCAAAGGGAAGGAATGAACAGCAATGATATAGAAATGAAAATACATATAGCGACGTATCTTAGGTGGTACGTCGCATTTTTGCGTGGAGAAAATCAAACAGTCAACAACAATAATAAAATCATTAAAAATATTCTCTTAGAATATATAAAAATACGGAATACATATATGGAATTGAAAAAAGGGGTATGGTAAAATAGGGACATATATTAAGAATCGAGATTCATAGATAACTATAAAATACGGAAGAAGTTGATTGTTGGTTTCTGCGTGACAGTCAGCTGTTTCAACGTGCATAGGGATCTGTGATTAAAAATGTTGCGCAAGATCACAAGAGAGGGGATTTCATTGAAACTATTTCAAAAAATAGCAGCAGCGGCGGAGAAAATGTCTCCGCGGAAGATTTTACTGCTCTGTACCTTGCTGGCAGTGATTGTATTTATTATGATTTATAGCATACTTTCTTCTCTCTTAGGGGGAAAAGAAGAGAAAAAAGAAGAAGTGGCAGTGAATGATTTGGTACCGGTCATTGAAGCGTCCGTAGATATCAAGCCCCGGACCATCATCACCGACGATATGATCAAAGCAACGGTGGTGCCACAGAACTTGGTACCTCAGGGAGCGTTGACCGATAAATCGGCAGTGGTAGGAAAGCCGGCTTCGGTGGCTATCATGGCAGGCGATATGATTACCACCAGAAAGCTCAATCAGTCTGGCGCGACTGGTTTCAATGGCCTCATTCCGAAAGGCATGCGTGCCATTTCTTTCTCTGTCAATGATGTGACCGGCGTGGCTGGTTTTGCAAAACCTGGCGATAAGGTGGATATCCTTCTCATTAGTGATAAAGATGGAGAAAACCGCATTGCTTCCCGTGCTATTTTGAAAGATGTGCTGATTTTGGCTGTCAATAAGACCAGTATGGCACCGCAGCAAGCACGGCAAGTGAAGAAAGATGAAAATGGGAAACCTATACCGGATACTGCGCCGAAACCATCAGGTGATGCTTCATCAGCAGGTACACCAGCCGTGGTGACCGTAGCTTTGACTCCTTACGAAGCGGCAAAACTGGCAGCGTCTCAGCAAGTGGGACAACTGCAGCTCCTGCTTCGCCCCTATGAAGCGACAATGGCAGAGTCCGATTCTGTTTCTTACTATGTGATTCCTATGCCAAAAGCTCAGACGCCAGCGCCCTCTGCACCGGCCTATACACCGGCTCCACAACCTAGTGCACAAGCACCGGCACCGGCCGTATCTATTTCTTCTGGAAATTCCGGCGGTGTATCTGGCGTAGAAGTGATTCGTGGTACCAATGTAAGCAGGGGGTATTGATAATGAATAAAATGATAAAACGATTGGGCCTCCTGGTGACCACTTGCATGCTGGGCACTGGCGTGGCCGCAGCAGCCACACCGCTCAGTGTGAATCTCAATGAATCAAAATATATAGAATCGCCAAATATCACCCGTCTGGCGGTGGGAAATCCGGAAATCGCCGATGTGCAGCTACTGTCTCACAATGATTATTTGTTGGTAGGCAAGAAAGCCGGCTCTACCTCTCTCATTGTGTGGACCAATGGACAGCGCAAAGAGTATAGTGTCTACGTTTCCAGCGAAGACCAAGGAACGGCCCAGGCGATCCAGCAGGCCATCGGATATCCTGATGTCAAAGTACAGATGATCAAAGATAAAATTCTTCTCCGCGGCAAGGTGAAGAACCAGTACGAACATGATATGGCAGTCCGCATGGCACAGCTGTATTTGGGAGAAGGAAATAGCAGTAGCTCTTCTTCCAGTGGAGATGTGGGAAATAGCGGGCTTTCCACCAACTTATACGCCCATAGCGATAGTGTCTTGGATATGTTGGAAATGGAACATCCCAGCCAGATTCGTCTGGAAGCGCTGATTATTGAAATCAATTCAGAAGATACGAAAAATTTAGGCATCCAGTATTGGTCTCAGAATCCAAGTGATGATAGTGGCAGTGGTAGTAGCACCGGAAGTGGTGTCAATATTGGTACAGCTGGTCTTTTCTATGGTGGTGAAGATTTTGCCAATTCTAGAAATGGCGGCGGTTGGATTGGGAGTCATATCAGTAAAGTCAATGCCACATTACAAGCATTGATTAATACAGGGAAAGCACGGATTCTGTCTCGTCCGTCCATTACCACCATGAGTGGACAGCAGGCTTCCATTTTGATTGGTGGTCGTATCCCGGTACCGATTTCTGATGGAAATAACAATATTTCTGTGGATTGGCGAGAATACGGGGTAAATCTCCAGATTCAGCCAACGGTCGACAATGAGGACCGTATCACATCCAACGTACATGCTGAAATTTCTACTTTGGATAATGGGCATGCGGTGAAGATTGGTTCTTACAGTATCCCAGCCCTGGCATCTCGAGAAGCCAATGCTATTGTCAATGTTCACTCCGGTATGACCATGGCCATTGGAGGACTCTTAAATTCTGAAGATTCCAAGTCCGTATCGAAATTCCCACTCTTGGGGGATTTGCCGATTATCGGACAATTTTTCCGCCATACCTCCACTACCAGAGATAAGAGAGAACTGATGATTCTCATCACTCCGACCTTGGTAACCGATGATACACCCACGCCGATGACCCAGAAACTCAAGAAGAGCTATGAACTGGCCCAGCGGCAGGCAAGAAATAGAGAAAATGTCAATGCTTCCTATACCCCACAGGGAACCGCTTCTGAAGAAGTAGACCTTTGGGGCGAAAAGCCAGAAGAGAAAGATACCATCATCCTGGAAGAAAAGGCACCGAAAAAAGTACCGTCCTACCTTTTGAAAATTAAAGGAGATAATGGCGAAGATATCCTGGTGCCTATGACCCAGGAAGACTATGAAAATCGGAAAGACGAACTCCAAATAGCAGATACGGAAAAGAAAAAAGACAAAGACGAAAAGAAAGTTATAACTCCTAAAAAGAAAAAGCCTCTTAAGAAAAACGCCAAAGAACCCAGCCAGAAAGAAATCGCTGTGCAAATTAAAAAGAAACTAACCCAAGCCTCCGCCACCGACGCAGAAGCCCAGAGAGCCAGAATCAAAGCGGCGATGGATAGGTACTCAGGGCATACAGGTTTCTAAGGTTACTCAAGTTTCTTAGGTTGCTCAGGTTTCGGGCGAATTTCGCTATCGAATGATAGCAATGAAAGGAATTGGTATGGGCAGCTATAAAGAGTTACTGGCGTGGAAAGAAGCTCGTACATTGAAAGATATGGTTTATGAGATGGTGCAATTATTTCCAAGAGAAGAAATATATTGCCTTTCTTCCCAAATTCGTCGGGCAGCGATTTCTATCGGTTCTAATATAGCAGAAGGTGCTGGGCGATCGAGTCAACGAGATTTCATTCATTTTCTCTATATAGCTCGTGGTTCTGCTTATGAAGTGGAGACTCAAGCTATCTATGCGGATGATTTACATTATCTCACGGACAGACAGTCCGACGAATTACATCATCAGATTGCTAAGGTTATTTATTTGTTGAATAAACTGATTAATGCCATGGAAAATAATACATCCTATCGTGCTAGAGAAGATGTGACAACCTATGGCTATGGCACCAATCAACCTGAGCAACCTGAGAACCTTGAGTAACGTGAGCAACCTGTAAAAGAGGTGTACATATGATCGGTCAAAAAGGAACTATTATTTCTGTCTTCAGTACCGCCTATGCGGTGGGGAAGACTTTGATTGCTATTAATTTAGCAGCAGAGTTGGCCCGAAGTGGGGAGCGGGTCTGCCTGGTGGATTTGGACCTTCAATTTGGGGATGTGTGTTATTATTTGAAACTCCATCCGAAGACCACCATTGCCGATGCGGAAAAGTCTATGAGAAATCATCCCTATGACACGGTGGCCGCTGAATTTCTGACACCGTTCCGTGCAGAAGGCGTTGGTTTTGATGTGATGGCAAATCCAAAGCTTTTGGAAGAAGCCTACAATTTGGATGTCAATCTTATCCATGATATTGTGCTGCAACTACAGTTGGAATACGACTATGTGATTATCGACACCACTTCCACATTCAGTTCTCTCAACTTGTCCGTTATGGATATGTCTACATTGATCGATTTCGTGGGCATTGTGGATTTCATTCCTACCATTAAAAACATGAAATCTGGTGCGGACACACTAAAAGAACTGGGCTATGAAAATAATAAAATTCGTTACGTGCTGAATCGCTCCAATGCAAAAACAAAAATTGATGTCAAAGACGTAGAAGCCATTTTGGGCAGAACCTTCAATTACGTCATTTCCAATGATTTCATGACCGCTAGAAAATCCATTGCTTCCGGTGTTCCACTGGTTATCGCATCCAAAGATACCCAAGTGGCCAAAGATATTCGCGCCATGGTGGGCACCGATGAAGCAGAAAGTCCTAGAAAAACAGAAAGTAACGAAAAAGGTTGGCTTAGTAGACTGTTTTCGTGAGGCTATGCGTGTTGTCATAGTGATTGATTTATGTATGATATCGGGAAGTAGGAATAGAGCCCCTTCCTCAGGAAGGGGCAGGCTCGCTTGCGAGCCTGGGATAGGCCGATGAAGAAGAGTTGTGAGATAAGCCGCTGTTGCAGGAAGCCTTAGTCAGCTGTGGTATAAGATGTAGAAAACGCTAGTGCGGGCTATCCCCTGGGACGTTTCGCTACGCTTACGTCCTGTCCCCTTCCAAAGGAAGGGGATATAAGGTATTTTCTAATCCCTAATCCCTAATCCCTAATCCCTAAAACAAGGAGGTGATTCCATTGGCATATAGAACCGTCCTGATTGAAGAAAATGCATTGATGCAGGAACGATTGTCCGGCATTATCCGCAATACCCCCGGCTTTGAAGTGAGTGCTCGTTATACCTCTGCGGGAGAAGCCATGGGGCAGATGCAAGCCTTCAATCCAAACCTAATTCTTCTGGATATTGATCAGGAAGCCAATGTGAATTTATTAAAAGGCTTGAAACGGAATGTACCAGAGTCCATGATTATCTGTATTTCTAAAAACTGGAATGCAGACGAACAAGCACGACTCCTTCGTGATGGGGCTGCTGGTTACATGATTAAACCTTTCACCGGAGAAGAATTGCAAGCGGCGGTGAAAAATGCCAATCGTGCCTATGGCAGCGCACCGGCCAAGGTCATCTCTTTCTTCAGTGCCAAAGGAAAAAGTGGAAAGACCACACTGATTGCGAACCTGGCAGCCGCATTGGCTCGGCAGACCCGGAAATCGGTGGCTATCATCGATGCGGACCTTCAGTTTGGTGATATGGCGGTATTCTTTAACTTGACTCCTCAGAGTACCATTGTAGAAGCGGTCCGAGACATCAAATTCCTCTCGCCGGTAACACTGAAAACCTATTTTGCTGATGTAGGAGATAATTTGCAAGTTCTCTGCGGGACTAGTAAACCGGATATGGCCGAAAGCGTCACCGTGGAAGGCTTGAAAGCGGTGATCAATATGGCAAGAAACCTTTTCAGCTATATTTTGATAGATATTCCCTCAGGCTTCAGTGATATTTCCGCCACTTCTTGTGAATTGTCTAACCAGACATTCCTGACCGCTATGGTCAATGGAGGTTATGAAACCACCCATACCAAGCGGGCTCTGGAAATTTTCAAAGCCTGGGATGACTATGAGAAACGAGTCTTTCCACTCTTTACTCGAGTAGAACCTTGTAATGAAGAATCAAGAAAAACATTATCTGAAGCCATCGACTATCCGGTGACGGCCATCATTCCAAACGAATACATCCTGGTATCCGAAGCCGCCAACAACGGTCGCCTCATCATAGAAGAACATCCCGATAGCCCTTTTGCTATGGCGGTTAATGAATTGGCTATGGATATTGCGGGGAAATAACGTGCTGTGAGTCTAATGTTAGTGGTGCAATGAACTTGTGAACTTGTCGCCCCCATCGGGGAAGGCACTAGCGGTATGAAATGAGATGGTGAGTGCAACCAACCGAGTTCACTTGTCGTACAGCTGGCGAAGGATACGGCAAGAGCAGCCCCCTCTTTGATTCTCCCCCGGCGGGGGAGACAAGACGCTAGTGATGATACCAATGGAGAAACATACGATGGCAAATGCGGCACTGGATAAACGGCTAAAAACTTTTGCTTCAACAATGAGAAATGATATGACTGATGCGGAAAGAAAGTTGTGGTTTCTTTTTTTACAAAAAGCCAGATATAAATTTCGTCGTCAAAAAGTGGTAGAAGGATTTATTGCTGATTTTTATTGTGAGGCTGCTAAACTCGTTATTGAACTGGATGGATCACAACATTATTCCGACTATGGAAAAAGTTATGATCAATGGCGAAGTGGTATTATCGAGGAAAGAGGAATCTGTATATTGCGGTTTTCCAATGGAGATATATACGAACGATTTGAAGGCGTGGAACGTATGATAGCCGGAATTGTTGAGTTAAGAGTTAAAGAATTAGGAACTACAAGATTTAAGAAAAAACGCTAGTGTATCTATCGTTAGCAGTAAAAACGGCTTGTCGCCCCCATCGGGGGAGATACAGAGGGGGAGGCACTAGCGGTATAAAACGAGATGTTAATGTAACCGAGTTCGTTTTTTGTACAGCTGGCGAAGGAAACGGCAAGAGTCTCCTCTTTCATTTTTCCGCCGGAGGGGGAGACGAGACGCTAATGCTTCTTTGCTAGCATCATTAGCGACTTGCTGCCCCCATCGGGGGAAGTCCCGAAGGGCAAGGGGGAGGCACTAGCGGTATGAAATGAGATGTTAGTGAAACCGAGTTCATTTGTCGTACAGCTAGCGAATTAAACCGCTGGTGCAGCCCCCTCTTTAATTCTCCCCCGGTGGGGGAGACAAGACGCTAGTGCATATAACGAAAGCATAAAAATGTATTTTTCAAAAAAGAAAGGAGCGTAAACAACCATGATATTTGTGATATCCCTACTTTGCGCTCTTCTTGTCTTTCTTTTTGTTCACCTTCTTCTCCGAGCCGGGCAGAAGAAGAAAGAAGCTGTATCGGAGCGCATGCAGCTCTATGCAGGGGAAGGGATTCTGTCGGAAGAGGCTATGCGGCAGAGCCGACGGGATAAAATCCGTGAGGCTCTGCAGCAGCATATCCAGAAAACCTGGACCAAGGAAACCCAGACGAAGCTGGATCTGATGATGCATCGGGCGGGGCTTCCACTTTTGGGACATGAATTTGTTTTCCTCTCCATCGGGGGTGGTATCATAGGTGTCCTAGTGGGGCGAGTTTTCCTGGATTCTTTTGTATCGGCTCTAGGTATTGGAGTTTTGGTGATGGCCGCCGAATGGGGCTATGTGCAATACCTCATCAAAAAGCGACTGAAAGCCTTCGTTTTCCAAATGGCTGATTGTCTCACA
Organism: uncultured Dialister sp.; assembly: GCA_934216155.1. GTDB lineage: Bacteria > Bacillota > Negativicutes > Veillonellales > Dialisteraceae > Dialister. The sequence continues at coordinate 27,839 of CAKQBK010000005.1, read as the reverse complement.
TTGATTGCCAATTCTTTGCGAGCCGGTTTTTCTTTTCTGCAGACCATGGAAATTATTTCCCATGAAATGAAACCGCCGATGAGTACAGAATTTGAGCGGGTCCTTCGAGAAACCAACTTTGGTAAATCTTTGGAACAGTCTTTGACAGCTATGGATGCCAGGGTGGGAAGTCCTGACTTTTCCCTCATTGTCACTGCTGTTCTGATTCAACAACAAGTGGGTGGGAACTTGGCAGAAATCATGGATACTATTCGTGAAACCATCATGGAACGTATCCGCATCCGTAGAGAAATCACCGCACTGACCGCCCAAGGTCGTATGGCTGGCTATGTATTGGCTTGTATCCCTATTGCACTGGGCGCCTTCCTGACGGTTATAGCACCAGAGCAGATGAATATCCTTTTCACTAGCCCCATCGGTCGTCTTTGCATTGGTGTGGCAGTGATTTTGGAAATTATTGGATTCATTGCGATCTACAAGATTGTGGATATAAAAATTTAGTAGTCAGTTAGCGATAAGCAGTAGGCAGTTATTTTCTGCTAATTGCCTACTGCTTACCGCCAACTTATAAAGGTAAAAGGTCTTTCGAGACTTTTTATATATTCTGTTTTTAAGTCGTAGCACATGGAAAGGAGGTGAAACTTATGATTAGACAGATGTATGACTACTACGTAAAGCCATACCTGGGCGAAAAAGGCCAGGACTTGGTGGAATACGCACTGCTTCTTGCTATTGTAGTTGGTATTGGCTACCTGATTTATCAGCAGTCCGGATTACAGACGAACATTGAATCCATCTTCACTACTGCTGGAAACTTGGCTGGCAAAGCAGCTAGTGAAGCATCGAAAAATGCTGGCAACTAGTAACGAAAGGTATTAAAGAGCTTCTGCTATAGCAGGAGCCCTTTGGGAAGAGCAGCAACGAATATTTGCTGTTTTTCCTAAAGGGAAAATAAAAAAGGAGGTATAATTATGGTAGGCTTTGTATGTGGTTATTTTGTAAAACTGTTTACAAACGAGAGAGCTCAAAATTTGATTGAATATGCTTTGTTATTAGCCATTGTTGTGGGTATTGGGTATTTAATTTATCAATCCACTGGAATCAGTACAAATGTAAGTTCAATCTTTGATTCTGCTTCGAAATTACTGAAATACGCCTATGAATTACTTCCTGCAACAGTAAGATTTCCGGAAAATTGAAATATATGGAAGGAGGAAACCATTGATGAAAAGCCAAAAAGGACAGGATATAATAGAGTTTGCTTTACTTCTTCCTATCTTTTTACTTATTATTGTTGGAATTATGTACATTGGTTTCTTCTTTAGCGATTATATGACGTTAAGTAATTTGGCAAGAAGTGCAGCTCGTGATGCGGTTGTATCGACAGTGACGAAAGATATTTCTGATGGAAAAGGTGGCAGTAAAAAGGAACGGGATTTTTCTAATATTATAACGCAATATGATAAAATCCTTACTAATGAACATATAACAACTTCATTATACTTATATAAACAGGGAAGTCTTGACATTGGCCCTTCTAAGTTACCACAAAGTGCTTCAAATGCATCAGAAACCGCAGTCAAAGTGGATATTCCTATGACATTAAATGAAAAACAAGGTTTTGTTGAAGCTCTTTTCAATTTAGGAATTTTATCTGATGATGACAAAGAATATCATATTGTTTACTATATGCATGATGAGAATCCAGTTACATGATATTTGAGGAAATGGTAAAAATATTAGCGTAAAGCCCCCTTTCGCCGAAAGGGGGGACGGAATGAACGAAGTGAGTGGAGTGGGGGATAGGTGGCGATCTAAGTAAAACATGCCCAGTGGGTACATCGCAAGCCGCAAGAGAAGAAACAGGTAGAGTAATAAATCGAGCGGTATACGCATTATCCCTCACCACATTGCTTCGCTCGTGTTTTTTCCATTCCTGAGGAAGGGAGCTAAAGTAAAGGAGTTGTTACATATGTTGAGTAACAGACCCCATGTACCAGCACTTTTGGCTAAAAGAGCCAAAGAGCTGAGAAACCAGATGACAGCAGAAGAACGGCATATCTGGTATGATTGACTAAAAAAGTTTAAAGATACATTTATGATTACTTTTAATCGGCAATATGTCATAACTCCTTACATTGTTGATTTCTATTGTGCAGATGCAGGTCTTATCATTGAAATTGATGGTTTTCAACATTATGACGAAGCTGGTAGGCTATACGACCAAAAACGGACTGCGTATTTAGAATCGTTTCATTTGAAAGTGGTACGATTTACCAATCGACAGGTACATGAAAATTTCAAGGAAATTTGTCTTTATTTAGAAAATTTATTGAATGAAAGATTAGTAGAGCGTGGTCATTTGGGGTTATATGAAAGACGTTAAAAATATCCTTGGAGTGAGGATAGATGGCGATCTACGTGAAATATGCCCAGTGGGAGAATCGCAAGCGGTAATAGAAGAAAAGGTAGAGCAACAAATCGAGCGACATACGCCCTATCCCCCGCCACATCGCTACGCTCGTGTATTCCCCATTCCTGAGGAAGGGGGCTAAGATTATTTATAATAATCTTCTAACTAACAAAGAGAGGTGTCATTTTTGAAACTACTGGAACGTTTGGGACGCCGGGACGGCGTGGAGAAAGTGGAGAAGAAGGAGCAAAGCCCGAGTCAAATCTTTGCCGGTCGTACCAATGCGGCGAAGGAAGCTAGCTATCAGGAGCTGAAGGTAGAAATTCATCGCCGTATCGTAGATGAAATGACCACCCAGCAGCAGCAAATCCTTGATGGTCGAAACCACAGCCGACAGGAAGTCGAATCGGTCATTGCTGGATTCGTGCAGCAGGTTCTCCAGGAGAACCCCTTTGCGGTGCCACGTGGAGAAAGAAATCGTCTGGTTTCGGATATTTGCGATGAAATCTTTGGCTTAGGGCCCATCGAACCGTTCCTGAAAGACGAGACGGTGACGGAAGTCATGGTCAATGGTCCGAAAAAGATTTACATTGAACGAGCTGGCAAGTTGCACCTGACCAATGCGCAGTTCCATGACAATACCCACCTGATGGGGGTCATCGAAAAGATTGTCACTCCTTTGGGCCGTCACGTCGATGAAGCTTCTCCTTTGGTAGATGCTCGTCTGGAAGATGGTTCTCGTGTCAATATCGTCATTCCACCACTGTCACTCATCGGTCCGTGTCTCACCATCCGTAAATTCTCCAAGACGCCTCTATCGGTAGAAAATCTGATTTCCTATGGGACACTGTCCAAAGAAATGGCTGATTTTCTCCGGGCCTGTGTCAAAGCAAAGCTGAATATCATGGTCAGTGGTGGTACCGGTTCTGGTAAAACCACGACCCTGAATGTGCTGTCGTCATTCATTCCCACCGACGAACGTATCGTTACCATCGAAGATGCGGCAGAACTTCGTCTGGAGCAGCCGCACGTGGTGACATTGGAATCCCGTCCGGCCAATATCGAAGGCAAAGGGGCAGTTACCATCCGTGATTTGGTCCGCAATGCGCTCCGTATGCGTCCAGACCGTATCATCGTCGGCGAAGTCCGTGGCGGTGAAGCGCTGGATATGCTCCAAGCTATGAACACCGGTCACGATGGCTCCCTTACCACCGCTCATGCGAACAGCCCGCGAGATGTGCTGTCTCGTCTAGAAACCATGGTGCTGATGAGTGGCTTCGAACTTCCTGTCCGCGCCATTCGTACCCAGATTGCCTCTGCACTGGATCTCATTATCCATCAGTCCCGTATCCAAGATGGTTCGAGAAAAATTACCTATATCACCGAAGTACAGCAGATGGAAGGGGACGTCATCGTCCTGCAAGACCTCTTCCGCTATCATCAGACTGGCTTTGATGAAAACGGTAAAGCTGTCGGCTCCTTTGAACCTACCGGTCTCCAGCCGCTGTTCCTGTCGAAGTTTAAGATTCACGGCGTAGAAGTGCCGAAGAGTCTCTTTGCGGCGGGAAATGATAGAGATATTTGGGAGGATGAGTAGGGAATTTAGCGGTAGCAGCACCTTTATCTCCCCCTTTGGGTAATGCTGTTAAGTTAAGCGAGATATGCGATGATTTCTGCTGATGCAAAGGTTACTCAGGTTTCTTAGGTTACTTAGGTTTCTCATGTTTCTCGAATGAGCTAATGACGCTAGCGTCTATGGGCACATTCGGGGAACCTGAGCCACCTGAGAACCCTTAGAAACTTGAGCAACCTGTCACCACTAGCGGAATCATACCTACTAACGCAAATCCTTAACTTAATGGCATTACCCCTTTGGGGGAGAACCCAAGAGGGGGCATGCCAAGCGGAATGAAAAGAGATGTTGGTTAGTCCCATAAGGTGTGATTCAACAAAGAAATGAAACCGCAAGAGGTGCCCCCTCTTATATTCTCCCCCAAAGGGGGAGATACCGGAAATGGATAGTCCAACAAAGTGGTAAAATCACATCAAGAAAGAGTAGGTAGCAGCACATTATCTCCCCTAGGGGGGCAATGCTGTTAAGTTAAGCGAGATATGCGATGATTTCTGCTGATGCAAAGGTTGCTCAGGTTTCTCAGGATACTGAGGTTTCTCACGTTTCTCGAATGAGCTAATGACGCTAGCGTCTATGGGCACATTCGGAGAACCTAAGCAACCTGAGAACCCTTAGAAACTTGAGCAACCTGTTACTACGAGCGGAATCATACCTACTAACGCAAATTCTTAACTTAATGACATTAACCAGAGGGGGAGATACTGGTAACCGATAGTCTAACAACAAGGAGGTGAAATCATATGCTCGCATTAGCCATTGCCATATCTGTGGCAGTATTCTTTTTCTTATTTATCAGTTTGACGCTGCTTCAAAGGGCAGACAGCAAGCGAGAGGTGAAGCGTCGTCTGGGGTCGCTGATGACCGTGGAGGAGGAGAAGGAAGAAGAAAATCCCGATGATCTTCGTCGTATTCCTTTCCTGAGGCGTACTGTAGGTCGTATGATTGGGCGACTCATGGAATTTTTGGCCCAGTTTGCACCGGCGACGATTCCGAAGCTCATGGAGAAGAAAATCATGATTGCTGGGAAACAGGGCGTTTGGAAGGTCCGTCATTTTGCTGGTTTCTGGTCTTTGTGTATTCTCTTAGGTGCTGGGATGGGGATTTGGTATATCCGGGCGGAAAATTTCACCTTGGCACAGGATGTGCTGGTTCTGGCTGGTTGGATAGCTACCGGGGCTTTGGTGCCCTTTGGCATTTTAAATCATATCATTCGGAAGCGGCAGGATTTGATTTCCCGTCAGCTCCCAGATGTGCTCGATTTGCTTTCTATTTCTGTACAGGCTGGTCTTTCTTTTGATGGTGCTCTTCGCAAAGTGGTGGGCCGCATGGACGGACCGCTTATTGATGAATTGACTCGTATGCTTCGTGATGTGCGTATGGGCATGACCCGCCGTCGTTCTATGCAATTCATGGCGAAGCGTTGCGATATCCAGGATATTTATCTTTTCGTCATGTCCATCACCCAGTCGGAACGATTGGGGGCTTCCATGTCGGATACGCTGGCTATTCAGGCCGATAATATGAGAAATATCCGTCGCCAGAGAGCCAGAGCGGCTGCTATGAAAGCACCGGTTAAGATGGTATTCCCACTGGTATTTTGCATTTTCCCGGCCATCTTCGTAGTAGTGCTGGTACCATCCCTTTTGAGTCTCATGCAGACGATGGGGAAATAGAATAGTGCGTAGTGAGTAGTGCGGAGTGCGTAGTGGTGGTAGCGGCGCATAAAATTTGGAAGCGCCGCAGAATTTTTTATAAAAAGGGGGATTGGGGCGCTATATAATTTGATGCGTCCCTTCCTTCACTCCTCACTACGCACTCCTCACTTCTCACTCAATTTATAGGAGGCTTTATGACGCTTCAAAACATCACGCTGGTGAAGGATCGCCGGCGTATTTCTTTATCTATAGAAATGGCAGACAGTTGGTGGAGCCGGTTCAAGGGGCTCATGCTTCGGAGGCCTTTGCCGGAAGGGCAGGGGCTATGGCTCAGGAAGACCAATAGCATTCACATGTGCTTCATGCGATTTGCTATTGATGCCATTTTCTTTGATAAATCTGGTACGGTGGTGAAAATTGCCCGCAATCTATCGCCCTGGATTGGTATTTCTATATGTATCAAGGCCAAGGATTGCTTGGAGATGAAAGCAGGGGAAGTAGATCGCCTGGGAATTGTGGTGGGAATGAACAAAATATAGTGACTAGGGATTAGTAGCTAGGTCTTGGGAATTGCAATGTTGTTAAGTTAAGGATTGGAGTTAATAGATATGATGCCACTAGAGGTTATAGGTTACTCAGGTTTCTCAAGTTGCTAAGGTCTCTCACGTTTCTCGAATGTGCCGATAAACGCTAGCGTTATCATCTCATTCGGGGAACCTGAGAAACTTAAGAATCCTGAGCAACCTGAGAAACTTTGATGCAAAAGAAATCATTCTATGTTTCGCCAAACTTAAAAGTATTGTTATTTCCAGGGCCTAGTTACTAATCCCTGAAATCCTAGTCACGAGTCACCAGTCACCAGTTACTCACAAAAAAAGAGTCACTCTCACAATCGAGAGTGACTCTTTTTTATTTGTGATATTTTTGCATATACACTTGGATGAGTTGTTTTTCCATCAGGTTGCTATCGGCGTAGGTTTCTTTGACCGTATAGAGGAAAACGTTGTCATCGGTGTCGGGGATAGCGATGATGCTATGGCGGCACCAGCGATACTGGTCGTTTTTGAGTTTGGTCCGGAAGTAATCCACCAACATGTGGGTGGGGGATTTCTTGAGCCGTTGTACCACGGTTTTCGGATTGCTGAAGTTGCGGAAGCGAATTTGTCCTTCTGGATTGATACAATGGGTTTCGTAGTAAGCCAAACTTTCTTCCAAGTCGTATTTCTTTCCGGTTTCGGAGTATGGCGTATGATTCCAGCAGATGATAGGTTCTGCCACGTGATGCAGGGCATCTTGTACGACTACGGTGTTGTACAAGATGAAAATATTCTGTGAGAGACCATCCAGTTTGATTTGTTCCATCTTATCGGCATTGCTGGACATATCCACCAGGTACACCCGGAAAATGTGATTTTTTCCAAAGGTAGACAGCTTTTTCAATTTCAGCCAGATGAACTTGTTGTGATATGGATAGGTGATGGTTTCACTTTTACCACTTCGGATGGCCAGGTCCAGTGTGTTACGAATGAATTTCATCACGATGCTGGATTTCTGGTTCAGCTTTTCTTCTGAAATAGAAAGAGTGGGGCTGCCTAGGGCATGCAAGGTTTCTTCATAGGCGGCGTTGGCAAAGAGGAAATGGCAATGATTTGTTTCTTCATTGTATTCCGCCAGGGCCATCGGTTCACTGCCAAGCACATTTTCTTGGCTGGCCGGCTCATAGTACTCACAAGTTTCTTTTTTCTCAAAAGGAATGCCTTTGCCTTCCATGTGAGGCACCAGTTCTTCGTAGGGCATGGGCTTACCGAAGTAGTATCCCTGGATTTTTTCACAACCTATGGAGCGGAGGAATTCAAATTGGGATTTCGTTTCGACACCTTCAGCCAAGGTGTGAATATTGATGTCTTTGGCCATGCGAACGGTTCCGAGAAGGATGTCTTTGGATTTCTGGGTGAAGCTGGAAAGGAAGGCCATGTCGATTTTCAGTTCATCGAAATGGTAATCTTTCAGTGCATTCAGGGAAGAGTAACCGCTGCCGAAGTCATCCATCCAGACCTGGTAGCCAGCGGCACGGAATTTGTTCAGTTCTGTTTTGATTTCATCGCTGTCTTTGACAAACATGCTCTCTGTGATTTCGATGTTCAGCATGTGATGGGGCACATTGTATTTCTCCGCCAATTCCTGGACTTTATTGAAAATGTCGCAGGTGAAGAAATCCATGCGAGACAGGTTGAAAGACATGGGAACGATGGGGAGTCCCTGGTCTTTACAGGTGCGATACCGTTTGCACACTTCTTCGATCATGAAAAGGTCTAGCTTAAACAGTTGCCGGCTTTCTTCCAGCGGGGGAATGAATTCACCAGGGGAGAGGAACCCTTTCACTGGGTCAATCCAGCGGGCCAATGCTTCCATGCCACACAAGGTGGTGGTCAAGGAACGTACCACCGGCTGGAAAAAGACTTTGATATACCCTTGTTTCAATGCATGGTCAATGTGATAAATTACATAATCTTTTAGCTCGGCCGAGCGACTGATTTGCGGCGTGTACAGGCAATAGTACGTTTCTGGCCGGCTTTCGATGCTATCACAAGCCAGTTTCGCCAAGTCGCAGGCTTTGCTGGGGATCATGTCCGTAGATTCGACTTCATAAATGCCCACTTTGATTTCCAGTTTCACTGAGCTTCTCAAGGCGGACACTTTGTCTTTCAGTTCCATCATACGGGGCTTCAAGTCCATCTTGTAGGTCAGAATCACAAAGTGGTCATCGGAGAAGCGGGAAACGAAATCATTGGGAAATACGTCCTGCAGCACTGTGGCTACATCTTTTAGCAGATGATCGCCCTCTTCCAAGCCAAATTTCAAATTGAAATTCTTGAAATGACAAATATTCACGTAGAGAATCATCATGCCGTGGGTAGAACCCATTTGGGCATTCATGCGGAACCAGTTGCTAGCGTATTCCAAGAAACGACGCTGACCGGGGAGCCCTGTGAGAGGGTCCATCATGTCAATCTGGGTCGGTGTATGGGGATCCACTAGAAATAGGTAGTACAAATCACCGTGCACCGGGTCTTTCACCAGGCGAACCAGATTTTGCAAATATTGGATTTTTCCTGTTTTGCTCCGGGCTTTGGTATTGACAAAGCTAATGGCACCGCTCTTGGTTTCGTGGTCGATTTGGTAAAAAATATTACGGGCGTCGGTGGCAGTCAGCAGATTGTCGAAATATCCATTGGTATAATCTATGAGCTCCTGAAAAGAATGGCAGCCCATGATTTCCATTGCACGCTGGTTGGCATATTGGATTTGATGATGTCCGTGGGTTTGAAATACAAACAAACCACCGGGCAAGAAATCCAATGCCTGGGTAGAAACTTGGATAGGTGTAGCAGAAACGTTTTCCGTAGAATTCATAGGTCTCACCTCCATTTCAACTGTGTATGCAAAATAAGGCTTTGTGTCAGTAGGTATGATTTCTGTAGTGGTAACAGGTTACTAAGGTTGCTCAGGGTTCTGAAGGTTCTAAGGGTTCTAAGGGGCCTAAGAGTTCCTAGTCACCAGTCACCAGTCACCAGTCACCAGTCACCGGCAATCACAAATCTTCAATCTGGTAGAAATATTCGATAGCACCTACAATTTTATTTTCTTGATAGAGAGGAGCGGTTTGTACCAGCACAGGGATACGAGCGCCATTTTTCGCTTTCAGCCAAACCTTGGCTTTCCGATGTTTTCCGTCAAACATGGTGGCAGTCATGGGACACATAGTCTTGCACAGGTGTACGCCTTGGTTATCGATATGGTCTAACCAATTTTCATAACAGTGACGGCCAATCATTTCATCACTACTATAACCGGAAATGATTTCTGCGCCCTTGTTCCAGTATTTGATGGTACGAGTCGGATCTAAGCAATACACCCCATAGGGCATGTTGTCTAAGATTTGGGTCTGTAATTCGTTGATTTCAAAATCCATAGTACTGCCTCCCTCAGAACATACAATGAAACGGAATTGGATGTATTCCTGCGGGAACAGGAAGCAGTCCATAGAAGATTAGAATTTTATTTATTTCGTAAACTATTATAAACGAAAAATAGATATAAAGCAAAATAATGATGGTGAAGTGACATAAATTGAGGGTGAAGTGCAGGATTTTTGAGGTAAGAGGAAATTTAAAGGGCAGTTAGAAGTTAGAAGTGAGAAGTAAGAAGTGGTGGAGGCGGCGCACAAAGTTTGGAAGCGCTGCATTTTGTATAGGTTGCTCAGGTTTTCTACGGTTCTAAGGGTTCTGAAGGTTCTGAAGGTGCTCAGGGTTCTCAGGGGGGCGAATATGGCTTTAACGTAAACGCGTCATTTCGACCGGTCGTATTTGTGCTTGATGAAATGTAAACATATGAAACTGGATGTGTAGGAGAGTGGAGAAATCTCGCAGCACTAGCGGTAAGGGCTAAATGACACATATCACAGTAGCTCGCTAGAGCTGCCTTTCTCGCATTGCTCGAAATATTGTCGCACCGTTATGATTTGATTCAGAAAGCCCTTCTCGCTAGTGCTTTGAGATTTCTCCACTCTTCGACACATCCAGTTTTATCACTGCCATATCATTTCGCACAAATACGACCGGTCGAAATGACGGTGGAGAGGATACCACTAGCGTCTATTAGCACGTTCGAGAATCTTCAGAACCCTGAGAACCCTGAGAACCTTGAGCAACCTTAGCAACTTTTAAAATATAAAAGGCTCTCACAGAAGTGAGAACCTTACTGATTTATCTATTATCCACTTTTTCTGGATTCATATCGTGACGAAGCAAACGGAAGCGGGCGAAGTCGCGCCATTCTGTGCCGGGGATGCCGTAGTTGCAATAGGGGTCAATGGACAGGCCGCCTCTGGGCAGGAATTTGCCCCATACTTCGATGTAACGGGGATGGAGCAGTTTGATCAGGTCGGTCATGATGATATTGACACAATCTTCATGGAAGTCGCCGTGATTTCGGAAGCTGAATAGGTAGAGCTTCAATGATTTACTTTCTACCATGTACTGGTCTGGGATGTAGGAAATATAAATGGTAGCGAAATCTGGCTGGCCAGTTTTCGGACACAGGCTGGTAAATTCAGGGCAGTTGAATTTGATGAAAAAATCGCGGTCTGCGTGTTTGTTAGGGATACGTTCCAGGAGAGCTGGATTGTAATCATAGGTGTATTTTGTATTTTGGCTTCCCAGCTGTTTGAGTTGGTCTAAGCCTTCGCGGTTGTTTGGCATGAATATACTCCTTTTAGTTATTGTAGTTAGTGACTGGTCATTCAATCACTTTTCTGAAATCATGTGTAATAAAATGGTATTTGCACTAGCGTGTGGCCCCTTGGAGAAGGGGCGGCAAAGCCGGGGATAGAATGGCCTGAAGGGACATAATCAGCACTAGCGGATAATAGTTCTTTGTTTGGCTATCAAACAAAATGATTTATTCCGCCGGGAGCGTCTATCCCCCTTTAATTCCCCCCTTCTCCAAGGGGGGACGCAGCTTACCGCTTATTCTACATTCTTTTTTTAGGGGTTCAATGAAGGGAAATTTGCTAAATCACACATAAATTCATGTCTTTTATTGACGCAACTTCATATAATATCTTACGAGAAATACTAGTCATATGAATTAACGAGCAGTCACTATATAGGTTATGAAGGGTTATGGGATTTCGGTAATCTCATAACCTTTTATAACCTTCATAAGCTGATGGTAGCGATATAGTTGATATGTTAGAAAGATGCATTTTACAGAAATAATAACCTTGTGAAAGAAGGCATATAAATGGATGTGACGTTAACTTTATTACGGATTTAGATTTTCTTCGCTGCTTCTACCAGTTGGTTTGTAGGGCTGGTGCCGGGGAACCACTGGATGCGCAGCGGGATGTGGAATGTTTTTTCAAAGTCTTTCACCAGTGGTGCTGTGGCGTGGGCCGGGACGTCGAAGTTTTCTCTATCGGTATAGAGACGAAGGTCCATGGCATTTTTCACAGACGTACAGATGAGGCGGGTGATGCAATGTTCGTGGCTTTCATCGAGGCCTTCGGCCATAGCTAGAAAGAGGGAAAGCATACGCACTTCTCGCATTTGCGCAGCGGTCAAGATGTGGGCTTGCGGGTTGGCTTTCAAATATTTCCCTGAGTAGCCATGATGGAAGGCACAGACCAGGGCACACATGACTTGTTCGCTGTGGGACCAGCCGAAGATGTGCGCATTGGCTGTCATGTATGCGCTGTGACGGGCATGGCTGTAGTAGTTGATAAGATTGCCTACGTCATGGAGAAGGCCGGCGGCAGCCAATATTTTTCTAGCCCGTTCATCCATATGGTGTACCTTTTGCCACTGGTCAAACATAGATAGTGCCATGGCAGTCACATAGTGGGTGTGGAAGGTGTATTCCATAGGCAAGGTATCCATGTAGTTCTTGACAGAATTCCAGAGCATATGGGTCTGTTTCTTGCCGTCTGCATCAAAGAGGGGGTCATAGTAGTGGAAGAAAAGTCCTTCCCGGAGGCCGCAACCGGAAATGGTGAGGTAAGCCGCTTTCGCTTTTTTCACAATTTCCTGCACCACTAGAGAGCCAGCGATGATGATGTCTGCTCGTTCACTGGAGAGGCCACTGATTTTCTGTCGTTCTTCGTAGGTTTTACCTGTGATCATTTTTACCACTTCCAGCAAGTCTTCTACGGGGAATTGGTAATTGTGCAGTTTCGGCAGGGGGTAGCTGGAAGCACGCTGGTGGATTTTGGCTAAATTTCTGACCGTACCGCCTACGCCAATAACGGGAATGGGATAGTCGGGAAACCAGGAAATTTTATCCAGCACGCCCTGGATGAATGTTTTCATGGTAGTTAGTTTCGCCAGCGGTACATTGCCAGAGGATTGGAACATTTCTGTCAAAGTGACGGCCCCGATGGGTATACTCACCGAGTGAAGCCGTTTCTTATCTTTCACCAGGGTGATTTCTACGCTGGCACCGCCCAGGTCAAAGAGAAGGAATTCTTTCTGGTCAATGGTGTGAATCACCCCGGAGAATCCAAGGGCTGCTTCTGCTTTGCCGCTGATGATGGTCATCGGAATACCGGTGCTCATGCGGACTCGTTTCAAGAAAGAAGCCCCATTGATGGCATTGCGGACTGCCGCCGTGGCAACCGCCAGTACTTTCTTGATTTTCTGCACTTGAATGATGTGGGCATAAACGGAAAGACATTGCAAAGCTCGCTGCTGGGCTTCTTCTGTTAGAAGGCGGGAAGTCAAGGTCATGCCTTCCGCCAGGCGAATGGATTTTTTCTCTTGATAAATCAGTTTATAGGCTCCGTTCTCGCCGATTTGCATGATAATGAATCGGATCGAATTGGAGCCCAAGTCAATGATGGCGATGCGTTCCATGATGTCTCCTTTTGTACGGTGATTAGTGACTGGTGACTAGTGATTAGGATTCTTCTTTTCCAGTCACCAGTCACTAGTCACCATGAATATGCAGAGTAATGCATTGTTGCTATAAAACTTATTATTCAATCGTATTGTACAACATTATAGTCCCTCTTGCCAAAGGTTTCTCTTGGTTCTAATAGTTCTTACATAACTTCAATTATGATATAATATAAGTACAGAATCATATGTTTCCATGGTTCATGAATTCATTTTTGCTTTTTGCATGAAAAGATAAAATGTGTCTATGATTTGACGAAATAAAAGGCTTTATTTTACCTGTTGTTTACATGAGTGTTGTAAGATGAAACCAGTTTTGTGTTTTTGTCAACTGGAACAATAATTTTAGTTAGAAGTGAGAAGTTAGAAGTGAGAAATGGTAGTGCGGTGCACAAAATTTAAAAGCACCGCAAAGTTTTATATAACTGATTGAGCCAATAGCGTATTTTATATAAAAAAGGGGTATTGGGGCACTTTATGAATTGTGTGCCCCTTCCATCACTCCTCACTCCTAATTCCTCACTATTGGCAAAGCGGATAATACATTGATTGAATATATCGATCAATAGTCATAACGAAAGAACGGAGGCGCTTTATGGCAGAACAGAAACCTTTGATGTATGGGATTATTCATATCGGTTCTTCCAATGTGTCCATGCGCATCGTAGAATACACCCACATGAGTGAGGTGCGTGTCATTGAATCGGTGCGAAAGGATACCACGTTTGGGGAAGAAGTATTTAATCACAAGAAATTGTCTTTTGCCTCTATTCGTAAGCTCTGCACCATGCTGAATGGGTTGAAGCAGCTTTTGAATGATTATCAGGTAAAGGTTTATGCGGTGTATGCTACAGCGGTACTTCGCGAGGCAGAAAATTGTCGTTCTATTCTGGATCTGATTCGAGTCACCACGGGCTTCAACGTACAGGTGGTGGATATGCCGCAGGAAATTTATTTCAAACATTTCGCCTTGCAATATCGACTGAAGCAATATAACCGAAGCCAGCAGGAACGGCTGGGAAATAATTTCCTTTTCGTGGATATCACCTCTGGCTGTGTGGGGCTCACCGTATGGGAGAAAGGGGCTCTTTGTTACCAGCACAATGTGCATATCGGGACCTTGCGGCTCCTGGAAACCTTTAAAATGAACCAGCGAGATTCTCGCTCCTTCCCAGAAGCACTTTCGGAATACATCCATGCCATTATGGAACCGTTGTGGTGCGCCATTCGCCATTATACCATCGACACGGTGATTCTATCGGGCCGTGAAGCACGGATTATTGCCAGACTTTTGGGGCTCGATATCGACCAGCAGGATGTGATGGAAGTGCATCCCCAGAAATTGTACGAGCTTTACGAAGAAGCCGGGCGGATGACACCGTCTGTGATTATGCAGAAATATCACGTCAGCGAATCCTGGGCAACGGTGGTCAGCCCGACCATCCATATTTATCGGGAAATATTGAATCACGTGCCGGTGAAGAATTTGGCTATGATGGGCATGACCTTTGTGGAAGCATCGTCTCTGTTTTACGGGGCGCAAAAGACGCGGGACCCGGCGCTCTCCTATATGCGAGCCCAAAATCTGGAACTCACCCGGTCCATTGCGGCATCTTACTATTATGAACCGGATCATGCGAAAGCTATGGAACTCTACAGCTACACCATCATTCGCGCCTTTGATGCTAGAAATGAACTGAATGAGCGAGATGAATTTTTGCTCCGTATGGGCATCATTCTGTATCAGATTGGGAAATATGTCAATTTGCTGGGATCATCTAGCCAGGCGTGGAATATGATTCGAGGCACTGATATTTTCGGTATTTCCGATAAAGAAAAAGATATCGTAGCCTGCATTGTGTACTATGACCACAAAGGGACGCCTTCTGACGAAGAAGTGCCGTTCCGGGTACTTTCTGATGAATCGAAGATGACCGCCTTGAAGCTGATTGCCATTTTCCGCTTGGTACGGGCCATGGATATGTCTCGCCACCAGAAATTGCATGACCTGTCAGCTCGTATTGCCGGTGATGCACTGGTCATCGAATATGATAGTGAAGAAGATACGGCACTGGAAACTTGGCTTTTCGATAAGGAAAAGGAATTCTTTGAAAATGTGTTTGGCATGGAAGCCAAATTGGAGCGGAGGTAACTATGGACGTAGATGTAAAAAATCATCGATATTATCTGAACCGTGAGTTGTCGTGGCTCCAGTTCAACTTGAGGGTACTGCAGGAAGCGGTGGATCCCAACAACCCACTTCTTGAAAAATTAAAGTTTTTGGCCATCACCAGTTCCAATTTGGATGAATTTTTCATGATTCGTGTGGCAGGTCTGAAGCACCAGAAGGAAAATGGGGTGACCCGCCGGGATATTGCCCATATGACACCGGCGGAGCAGCTGGAAAATATTTCTGATACGTGCCAGAAATTGGTGGCTCGCCAGTATAAATATCTGAATATGATTCTGAAGGAACTCCGCACCGAAGGGCTGTATTTCATTCATCCCGAAGAAGCGTCGGATAACCAGAAAAAATGGATGGAGGATTACTTTGAACGGCAGGTTTTCCCCGTTGTGACTCCTATGGCGGTGGATTCGTCTCATCCATTTCCGTTCCTAGCATCGAAGAGCTTGAATTTGGCCCTTCTTTTGGAACGCAATGAAAGAGATTTGTCTGTCGATGAAGAAAACGATATTGATGTGAAGACCGCCATCGTGCCGGTTCCGTCCGTATTGCCTCGTATCATTCGACTGCCAGACAATCCGGAAACCCCAGGTCGTCATGATTTCGTCCTTTTGGAACAGGTGCTTCGTCATTTTGCATCCCGCTTTTTCATTGGCTATGACCTGCTCGAAGCCCATCCTTTCCGTATTACCAGAGATGCGGACCTGTACATCGACGAAGAAGATGCCCAGGACTTGGTAGTGGAAGTAGAAAAACAGCTGAAAAAACGGCAGCGCGGTGAAGCGGTCCGTTTGGAATTTGAACGGGGTGCCAGCCGCTTCATGCAGCGTTTCATGACCCAGGAAATGAATCTGGGTAAAGAAGATATGTATGAAATTGATGGTCCTTTGGATACGACAGTGTTCTTTGGATTCTGCGGTATCAAAGGCTATGACAGTTTGCGCTATCCAGAAGCCCATCCGCATCGTCCGTGGTCTATGTTGCAACTGGAAAAAGACAGCCATAGAAATATTTTCGACTTGATTCGGGAAAAGGACCTTCTGGTGCACTTGCCCTATGAATCTTTCGATGATTCGGTGGTCAATTTCGTGGCATCTGCCGCAGCCGACAAAGATGTACTGGCTATCAAACAGACATTGTATCGCGTCAGCTCTTCCAGTCCGATTATTCAGGCTTTGGAAAAAGCAGCCCAGAATGGTAAACAGGTCACAGTTCTGATGGAAGTAAAGGCTCGTTTCGATGAAGCCAATAACATCCTCATGGCACGGCGACTGGAAAAAGCAGGGGCCCACGTTATTTATGGTTTGGTGGGACTGAAGACCCATTCAAAATGTACCTTGGTGATCCGGCGGGAAATGGATGGCATTCGCCGCTATGTCCACGTGGCTACAGGGAACTACAATGCTTCCACCGCTAAGTTATACACAGACCTTGGTATTTTCACTTGCAACGACCGCTTTGGCAGCGATGCATCGGCGTTCTTCAACTTGCTTTCTGGCTATTCGGATCCGCCAATTTGGGATTCCTTCATCGTGGCACCGATCAATCTCCGGCAGCGTTGCATGGAACTGATTGACCGGGAAATTCACTTTGCCCAGCAGGGCGAACCAGCTCATATGGTGGCAAAGATGAATTCTTTGCTGGATAAGGAAATCATTGCGAAATTGTATGAAGCTTCTCGTGCAGGCGTCAAGATTGAACTCATTGTTCGAGGGATTTGCGTACTCATTCCGGGAATTCCTGGCATCAGTGACAATATCACCGTTCGCAGCTTGGTGGGGCGCTTCCTGGAACACAGCCGTGTATTCTGGTTTGCCAATGGTGGCAGAGAAGAACTGTACATTGGCAGTGCGGACTGGATGCCTAGAAACTTAAATGACCGCGTGGAACTGATGGTGCCTGTCAAAGACCCAGAACTTTGTCAGCGGTTGAAAAATATGGTTCGTCTGGAATTGGCTGACAATCAGAAAGCCCATATCATGCAGTCCGATGGCACATGGGTTAAAGACATTGCACCGGTGGAAAGAGTCTGCGCCCAGGCAGAATTCCAGCGTTTGGCAGAAAAACGCGACCGAGATGTAGAAATGACATTGGCGCAGAAAATGGAGCCCTATGTACCGGTACTGGGGAAAAGATAGGACGTAGTAAGTGGTGACTGGTAACTGGTAACTGGTAACTGGGATTAAGTATTTCCTAGTCACTAGTCACCAGTCGCCAATCTCTCTGTGCGAAAGTGATCTTACTATCCACTTTCATGCATAATTAAATGTGTTTTTGGGATACGATGATGAAATAGCCATATTTTTCATATTCCATTTCCCACAATGAGATAAAAATCGAAATATGCGTATCAACAAAAAGAGCAAAGATGGGCCAAAAGTATCCCATCTTTGCTCTTTTTGATCGATGTAGAAAAGTTGACATATGGACCGGTGGTCAATATTTAGAAATGGCGTATATTCGATAGAATAGGAATATATCCTGTTCATAATTTATTAATAATTTCCAAATGTCTATTGCAAGCGTACAAAGTCGACAATAGTATGATGGAAATATATTCGATAAATACTGATGAAATTAGCTACATACAAGTAGCTTGCAATAAATTAGAAACGTGGATTTTTGAATTGTGAATTGCAAATAATTTCGATAATACCGAATAAAACATGGTGTTTAATAAATGTCAACTGTGCAAAATTTGACAAAAAGTCTACCTATGGTAGAATGATTGCCATAGGAGAAAAAAGCTTATGAATATTTCGACATGGATCAAAACAAAAAAGACGTTAGCGGTTTCGGCGATTCTTGTGACACTTTTAGGACCAGCCAATTTCGCCTGGGCTTCGTTCAACTTTTCTTTGACTGATGAAAAGAAACAGGTTACTGTGTATGATGGGAAAGAGAAAAAAGTTGTTTCTACAGAAGCCAATAGTTTTAAAAAAATTTTAACAGAAGCAGATGTTACCCTGAATACCTACGACAAGTTCTGGACCAGCACAGACAACGTCAAAAATGGCGCTGTGGTGGTGGTAGAACGGGCTCAGCCGGTGACTATCGTTTCCCAGGGAAAATCCAAAGTGGTATATACCACCCAGCAGACCGTGCAAGGCGTTCTGCACGAAGCAGGATTTGACTGGAAAACCATGATGTCCATTGAAGATGGCATGACCAAAGTGAGAAATGGCATGCAGATTCACGTGGTGCCTTACACCGCAAGAAAAGTGAATCGCAAAGAAGCCATGAATATCCACTACAATAAATGGTTTGACGGTACCATGAAACCGGGAGAAGAAGTGGTGGTACAGGAAGGCATTCCAGGGGAAAGAGAAGTCGAACTGGATGAATTTATTTCCAATGGGAAAATTGTAAAAACCAAAGTGGGACATGCCACGGTTTTGAAAGAAGGCGTTCCTGGCGTCATCAAAACAGGAACAGCGGAAAACACCATCGGCTTTGTGACTATCATGAATGCCAGTGCCTATCATCCTAGCGATGGAGATGGTCGAGGCATCACTGCCACAGGAACACAAGCCGGTCACGGCACTGTAGCAGTGGACCCGTCGGTGATTCCTTTGGGAACCAGCGTATTCATTCCTAACTATGGTTATGCTGTAGCCGCTGATACAGGTGGAGCTATCAACGGGGACCGCATCGATCTCTGCATGGAAACCTTCGAAGAATGTTATCGCTTCGGTAGACAAAGCGTGGAAGTATTTATTCCTTATTGATATAGTATGAAAAAACGAGCAATGAGATAATCATTGCTCGTTTTTGTGTGGAAAAAGGTTGCTCAAGTGGCTCAAGTTTCTCAGGTTTCTCGAATGTGCTGGATAGTCGGTTATAATATTATCGATTACGTCGGAAAATATATAAGTCTTGCGGCACTATATAAATTGATGCGCCGCCACCACCACTCCTAATTCCTCACTCCTCACTGATTTTAAGTACTACAAAAAAGCATGGGTCTCCCTAGAAACCATAATGATGACCACCGTTAATCGGCAGCAGCGCATTTCATATTTCCCGAAGGAAATACTAGCTCTAGGCTCGGTCGTAACAGCCTGAACATCAGAAATTGGTGTTTGATGGGATTTCCATGCTTTTTTATATCATTTTCAGCTTATTGGCGGGCCCGCTTCTTAGCTGGGAAGGAAATCAGAAATCCTAAATTTCTATTCCTCTCCATTTCCCAATCGCAGTCCTTAAGGTGAGTACTCCTGCCATTTTGAAATGGAAGTGAACATTCCGGAAGGATTTCTTTTTCCCCTTCCATCAATATAGTAGAATGAATCTTTGATTTCGGAACATTGTATTTTGGAGGCTAGTGACTGGTGACTCGTGACTAGGATGAGGTACACCAAGTCACGAGTCACCAGTCACTAGTCCACGAGGAAATGAAAATGTAAATGCAACATTCATACATATGATATAATAACTTAGAAAAGGAGGAATATATGCTGACGTTAGGTATTGCTTGTATAGTAACCGTTTTGGATCAGTTGGTGAAATGGATTGTGGTGTCCCATATGGAGTGGGGCGAATCGATTCCACTGATTCCGAATGTATTTCATTTGACTTATATTTTGAACCCTGGGGCGGCTTTTGGCATTTTGGCTTACCAGCGGTGGTTTTTCTTATTGATTGTACTCATTCTTTTTGGTGCCTTTTTTGCTTTTCGGAAACGGATTCCCAAAGAACCGGTTTATTTTCCGGCGGCCATTGGCATGCTTCTTGGGGGCGCTTTAGGAAATGCCATTGACCGGGTTCGTCTCAGTGGCGTGATAGATTTCTTTGATTTCCGCATTTGGCCGATTTTCAATGTGGCAGATATTTTTATTTGTGTCGGCGTGGCACTGATTGTATTTTATTTTTGGAGACATGATTCATGAGTGAAGTAACCTATACCGTAGGAGAAAAAGAGTCTGGGCAGCGCTTGGACCAGTTTTTGAAAGATGCTTCTGGTCTGACCCGTTCGGAAGTACAGAAATGGATTAAAGAAGGGAAAGCCATTTTGCTTCCTGATAAAATGGTGCGCCCCAATTATCATGTGCAGGTAGGGGATGCAATTTCTTTTTCTTGGGAAGAAAAGAAAGAATTGTCTCTCATTCCGCAGGATTTGCCTTTAGACATTCTCTATGAAGACGAGGATATGCTGGTGATCAATAAAGCCAGAGGTATGGTGGTTCATCCTGGCTCTGGAAATCCGGATGGTACTTTGGTCAATGCTCTGCTTTTCCATTGCGGGGATTCTTTGTTTAACGCATGTGAAGATCCGATTCGTCCCGGCATTGTCCATCGGCTTGACAAAGATACGTCTGGTGTGATGGTGGTGGCCAAGTCCGCCCGTGCGTTTCCTGTGCTGAAAGAAGAAATTGCCACCCATGAAGCACAGCGTCATTATGTGGCTCTGGTACATGGGCAAATGGAAGGAAATACCGGCGTGGTTCGTTTCCCTTTGGGAAGAAGTACGAAAGACCGGATGAAATGGGTTGTACAGCCCAAGACAGGAAAACCGGCAGTGACTCATTTCAAAGTATTGGAATTTATGCCCCACTATTCGTGGATTGAATGTAAATTGGAAACCGGACGAACCCACCAGATTCGTGTCCACATGGCCCATATCCGTCATCCCGTAGTGAATGATCCGCTTTATGGATGGAAAAAGGACCATTTCCCCATCGAAGGGCAGGCACTCCATTCCTGGACCTTGGACTTGCACCATCCGGTAACCGGAGAAGCGATGCATTTTGAAGCACCGGTGCCAGATGACTTGGCCCTTTGCTTACAGATGGCAAGAAAGGGCGAGTTATAAAAGCAGTGAGGAGTTAGGAATTAGGCGTGAGGAGTGGTGGTGGCGGCGCATAAAATTTAGAAGCGCCGCAAAGCTTTTATAATTAAGAAGAGGGGATGGCGTCGCTTTATGAATTGAGCGCCCCTTTCGACATTCCTAATTTCTCATTCCTAACTTCTCATTTGATGTTACCGTATTCAAGAAAGGTGACTCATCATGTTTATGAGAAAGATTCATGTTCCTGGTTTTCAAATTGGGACGGCGGAGGATAGAGAAGGACTCACTGGGGTTACGGTTATCTTGGCACCGAAGGAAGGGGCCACCGCTGGCGTGGATGTTCGCGGCTGTGCGCCGGGGACAAGGGAAACGGATTTGCTCAACCCAGAAAAGACAGTGCAGAAAATTCACGCAGTGGTCCTTTCCGGCGGATCCGCTTTTGGATTGGAAGCATCCAGTGGTGTCATGAAGTACTTGGCGGAACAAAAAAGAGGTTTCTTTGTGGGACCGGCTTGCGTGCCTATTGTGTGCCAGGCAGTTCTTTTTGACTTACTGATTGGAAGTCATACGGCCCATCCGACCATGCAAATGGGCTATGAAGCGGCCAAAGCTGCAGGACCTGTATTTCCGGTGGGATGCTATGGCGCGGGCACAGGGGCTACGGTAGGAAAACTGACCGGCGGAGACCATGCTATGAAAAGTGGTGCCGGCTATGCGGAATTCCATTTGGATAGTGGCCTTTACGTAGGTGCGTATATGGCAGTCAATGCGTGTGGCGAAATTTATGAAGGCGATCAGGTCCTGGCCGGTGCTTTGGCAGATGATGAAAAGACCATTGTTTCCTCTCATGATTTGATGCTTCATGGATTCAAACGTGTCATGGGTGGAAATACATCGATTGGATGTGTGGTCACCAATGCGATTTTGACAAAAGCAGAATGTAAAGCCGTGAGTGGCATGGCCCACGATGGATTTGCCCGTTCCATCCGGCCAGTACATACGTCTATGGATGGAGATACAGTTTTTACCATGGCATCCGGCGAAGTCGAAGCACCGATTGATACCGTAGGATACCTAGCAGAAGAAGCCATCCGATTGGCCGTGCTGGATGCGGTGAAAACCGCAGAATCCATGGGAGGAAGACCAGCTTTTGAAAGTATAATGAGAAATTAGGAATTAGAAATGAGGAATGGTGGTGGCGGCGCACAAAATTTGGAAGCGCCGCATATATCGCATATATTAAGGTTATTATTCTGCAGAATTCTTTTTTCTAACATTTCATGATACGTTATAAGTCAAGGTTAAGAAGGTTATGAAAAGGTTATGGGATTCCGATAATCTCATAACCTTTTCATAACCTTTTATAACCTTGATGATGGTGGCATGTATCATTATGTTTGATATAGGAATTAGTAGAATAATAACCTATATGAGTATGTTCTTCATGAATTGTTCTTCTTTCCAGCATATCTCAACCATATTTCTTTTGACAAATTTCCCCACATCGCATACAATAAAGCTGACTCCATATGGGGATGTACCGGTTTCGACAGGAGATTCTGGGGCATGAATAGCGAGTCGGGATTCCATCTACCCCGCTAAACGGTGGACAAACTTAAACGCAAAACGTGATTTTGCTTTAGCAGCCTAATCTGCTAATGTCCCCTGCAGTTTTCCTATGACCGCAGGCTGACATCAACCAATAGGATACCAAAGAAGGATGTCTGGGACTTCCGCGGGAAACCAATTCTGGGCTCGGCAAAGGTAGTTTGTTCCTGTACGGTACTTTGCTTAAATCTCAAAACAGTGAACTGCACTCGGAGAAGTTTATGTGACAGGCTTTTTGGACAGGGGTTCGACTCCCCTCATCTCCACCAAAATAGCAGACTGCGATCCAGGGAAACGCTGATTTAATCAAAGAGTTTGAAATTATATGAATTTTTATCCAAAGCATCGTCAAGGAAATCCTTAAATAGCTCGCTATTCGCGGATTTCCTTTCCTCACTTTGAATAAAAATTCAAGAATAATTTCAAACCATGATTAAATCAGTGTTTCCTTATCGCAGTCTTTTTTATTGCGCTGATAGGTGACTGGTAGACTGGTGACTGGTAGACTGGTGACTGGTAGCTAGGGATGAGTAGCTAGGCCCTAGGGATTAGAAAATATAAAATTCATATCTCTTCTTATTGACAAAAATCGATATGATTGATACAATATGAATAGAAAATTATCGATTTACAACTGATTGAATGAAAAGGCTCTTCTGCTAACTGTTAACTTATTTTTTGTGAGTCAATGTTGTTAATTCAAGAATTTGAGGTAAGCATAGATTCGCTTGTAGTTATAGGTTACTAAGGATTATCCAGTGGCTCATGCTCTCCGAATATACCTGTAGACGCTAGCGATATCAACATATTCGAGAAACCTGAGAAACTTGAGAATCCTCAGCAACTTGAGAAACCTTTATATTAGATGGAATCATCGCTTATTTCGCTTAAATTAAAAGTATTGCTAAAGGAGGTTTTACTATGATTCAGATGATAACTGGCACAGAAAATTTTGACAAAGCATTAGCCAAAGGGGATATGATTGTGGGATTCAGTGCTCCCTGGTGCGGGTATTGCCGTCGCCTTCGTCCCATGATTGAAAAATTATCCGATGAAATTGATATTCCGGTGTATGGAATTAACATCGATGAGGATGAAGAATTGGCTCAGCGTTACGAAGTGGAAACCATTCCGGATCTGATCTATTTCAAAGAAGGAAAACCGGTAGATAGCATCATCGGCTATGGCAATGTGGGGTATCCAGAATTGAAAGCCTTTGTGGAGAAAAATAAATAATCATAATGAAAGTGGACTGGTAGACTGGTGACTTGTGACGGGGATTTGTTTCCCCTCATGAGTTGCTGGTCTACCAGTTTTTTATTTTTCTATATAGTATGGAAAGGATAGTATGGAAAGGAAAAGCATAAAATAGTGACAAACGTGGTAAAATAAAAATAATATATATTTGCTATCAAATTGAGTAGGCTAGTCACCAGTCTACCAGTTCACCAAATAATAGGAGAATCAAAGAAATGGCAACTTCAGAACTGATTACGCTAGGCAAGTCCTATTTGCAAATCAGAAATTATGATAAAGCGATGGAATACCTAAGCCAAGCTGTCATGCAAGGGAAAAATGGAGCCGCTCAAGGTTTGTACCAAGTGGGCAACCATTTTCTGAAAGAAAAGGAATATGCAAAAGCAGAAAAGGCATTTCAAATTTTGGCTGATCGCGGACATAGTGAAAGCTGTCTGGCTTTGGGGCAAATGTGCCAAAAAGGCTTGGGACGGAAGAAAGATATGGAAGCGGCTTTTGGCTATTTCGGAGAAGCCTTTCGGAATGGTCTTGCCATGGGGGCTTACCAGGCAGGATTGCTCATGATGAGCGATGCGCTGCAATACGAAGAAGTTCGAGACATTGCTTTGACCTGGTTCCAGGAAGCCATCCAAGGTGGTATTTACCAGGCCTATATGCAGATTGGCTATTTATATAGCGAGCACACTACATTTCAATACAATGGAACCACCCGGAATGATGCCATTGCTTTGTCGTGGTTCTTGCGGGGGGCACTCCATGGGGATGGGGGCTGTATGGAACAGTCAGCACTCTATTTCCTGCAAGGCTATGGAACCAAAAGAGATGTAAAACGAGCGGTGAAACTGTTTAAGCAGGCAGCTGCTAAAGGCGAATCATTTTCTTGCATGCAATTGGCTAGAATGTACGAAAAAGGGGAAGGTGTCCGTACGGATTCTGACCAAGCGATACATTGGTACTTGAAAGCACAAGAATGTGGTGCTGCTACTGGACAATATGAAGCAGGACGCGTAACCTTTGATTTGGCAGAAAAATGTTTGCTTTCCGGAAATGAAAAAGAAGAAGCGATTTCTTTATTTCAAAAAGCCGCTGATTACGGTTATTTCATTGCTTATCTGGAATTGGCAGACATGGCTATGAGAGAGGGAGATATTTCATCCTATAGAAACTATTTGAAAAAAGGAACCCAGGCTGGGGATGCGGATTGCCGCGGTGCTTTGATTGATTGGTATAAAGGAAAAATCAAGCCCTACATGGATGACCTGGAGCCTTTGGCTAGAAAAGTGGATAAAGATCCTCACCATCGGAACAAGAAATTGTGGAAGCAATTTGTGACTCTTTTGGAAAATATGGAACAAGTATTGCTCGAAGGGGTAGAGGATACCAATGATGAAAATATGTGGCGACTGCTCGCCATTTGGTATTTGCAGCATGGAGAGGATTTTGGGAAGAAAGGCAAGGATTTCCTAAATGCGGCGAACCATTTGATGGAAATCAATGAGTCAGAAGAACTTCTGGTATTGTTGTGGTTTTATTATTCAGGAAATAGTGCTACCTGGGCTGGCGCTTTGCATGGGGAAAATCCAAGAAAAGCCGCATACTATGCTCGAAAATTGGCGAAAAGAGGGGCCAATGGGTTTTGTCACATCTTGGCTTCCTATTACAGAGAAGGCTATGGGGTGAAACAGAATTTAAAGAAAGCTGACCAATTGGAACGAAAGGAAACGTTGTAGTTTGCAAAGGAGAACCATCATGAAATTAGCTTCCTATATCCAGCGTGTAAGAGAAGAAAATCCACTGGTGCATCACATCACCAATTATGTGACAGTCAATGATTGTGCCAATGGGTGCTTAGCCATCGGTGCTTCTCCTGTCATGGCTGACGCCATTGATGAAGTAGAAGACATGGTTTCTATTTCCAAAGCATTGGTTTTAAATATTGGTACACTAAATGTAACCAAAGTGGAATCCATGATTGCGGCCGGAAGAAAAGCCAATGCCCTTGGTATCCCGGTTATTTTTGATCCCGTCGGTTGCGGTGCCACTCCTTTTAGAAATCAGATGGCCCAGGAAATTATTTCTAACATCCAAATGACAGTGGTGCGAGGAAATATTTCTGAAATTCTGTCTTTAGGTGGTGAATCAGTATCCACCAAAGGGGTCGATGCGGGAGAAGCTGATGAAAAAGCAGCCGTTCCGATAGCGAAGAAATTGGCGAAACGATGGAAAGCAGTTGTAGTAATCAGCGGAGCTACGGACATCATCACCGATGGAGAAAAAGTGATCTATGTCAGAAATGGGTGCCCTGCTATGTCGGCCATCACTGGATCCGGTTGTATGTGCACATCCATCATTGGCGCTTTCTGCGGCGCCAATCCAGAACATCCATGGGAAGCCGCTGCAGCAGCGATGATTACCATGGGACTTTCTGGAGAAAAGGCGTGGGAAAAATACAAAAACCAGGGATTGGGGCACTTCCATATGGGAATCATTGACGAATTGGGACAGATGGATGGCGAAACATTGGAACGGGGAGCGCGCTATGAAGAAGATTGATTATACCCTGTACCTGGTGACTGACCGTAGAATGCCCCAGGGAGATACTTTGGAAGGTGTAGTAGAAAAAGCGATCCGAGGCGGCGTAACACTGGTGCAACTAAGAGAGAAATCTGGTGATACCGGTGTCCTGTACGAACGGGCTGTGGCTTTGAAAAAAATCACAGACCAATATCATGTGCCGCTGATTATTGATGATCGAATTGACGTGATGCTAGCCAGCGGTGCCGATGGTGTCCATGTAGGCCAAAGTGATATGCCGGCAGCTATAGCACGGAAATTGATTGGACCGGATAAAATACTTGGCGTATCGGCGGCTAACTTAAAAGAAGCCTTGCAAGCAGAAGCTGATGGAGCAGATTACCTGGGAGTAGGGGCCATGTATCCCACGGCGACCAAAACCGATGCGGACTTTACCACCATGGAAACATTGGAAGAAATAAAAAAGAAGGTTCATATTCCCGTAGTGGCCATTGGTGGCATCAATCAGAAAACTATTCCAGATTTTAAAGGCAGTGCCATAGATGGCTTTGCCATCGTTTCAGCCATCATGGCAAGTAAAGAACCAGACAAAGCAGCAAGAGAATTAAAGATGTTGATAGAAAAAACACTGAAAAGCAGTGAGAAGTTAGAAGTGAGAAGTTAGAAATGATGGTGGCGGCGCATAAAATTTGGGAGCACCGCAATATATATATGATTATAAAAAAAGAACCTGAGTGAAAGGAGATCTTTCTATCCGGGTTCTTTTTTGTATAGTTGGGTGACTGGTAAGTGGTGCTGCGGGATTAGTAACTAGGCCCTAGGGATTAGGGGAATTGTTATGCTGTCCGTACTCATCATTTCGACCGATGGGATTAGTGCTTAATGACTATACAGTGTAGTCCAGTACTATGTTGGACAGAAGTGGAGAAATCTCAAAGCAGTAGCGGACTATTTTGCTAGCTGTAGGACAATCCAATACGGGACTAAATGCTTATGTTTTACGTGAAACATTTCTATAGCGGAATCATCTCTAGCGTGTGCCCCCTTGGAGAAGGGGCGGCAAAGCCGGGGATAGAATGCCTCAGAGAGGCATAATCAGCACCAGCGGTATACTTCTCCAATTGTACGAAAAGCGAACCCAGCGTCCCAATCCCTAATCCCTAGCTACTAATCCCTTTAACATAACCCTATATAACCTTTTACTAAGCGGTATAACTTCTATGTGAGAAAACAGCACAAGGCAGAATAATAACCTTTACTCCAGCGCTGTCATTTCCTTGTTAGAAAGCAGTAATTAGCACAATAACAACC